>LNZD02000255.1 GCA_001469005.2 SAR324 cluster bacterium lautmerah10 | reverse complement strand
ATCAAAAGCATTTTACATGCGGCCTGGAGGCATCCCAAGGCCCCCGTCGCACAGCCTGCGGTGTGAAACAGCGGCATGAAGTTGGCCCAGACCGAGTGCGGCCCGACCTGCTTGCGCGCACAGAAAAGCTGCGCGTTGTTCACAAGGTTCTTGTGGCTGAGCACCGCGCCTTTCGGGAAACCGGTTGTCCCCGAGGTGTATTGGATCTGCGCGGCGTCATCCGGTTGGACATCAGGCAGGATGGCTGGCCGTTCTCCATGAACATAGAGCGCATTCTCGTTTTCCAGATTTACGCTCTCGCGCAGTCGCGTGTTGCCTTTCGTCGCCTCGCGCGCAATCTCAGCCATTGGATTGCCTCGAAACCCGTCCACCATGAACAATCCGACGGCACCGGATTGCTCAAGCACATATTTGAGCTCGGAGGCCTGAAAGGATGGATTGGCTGTAACCAAAACCAAACCCGCCAGACCGCAGGCATATTCCATGAAGATCCATTCAGGAATATTGGGTGCCCAGACGACAACCCTGTCACCCGCTTCGAACCGAGTGGCGAGGGCGCGGGCCAAGCGCTCTGCCTGCACCAGCAGCTCGCCATAAGTCCATGACTGGCCACAGTCACCGCTGTCTGCAACATCCACCATCGCCACTGCATCGGGATTGGAGGCTGCCACCTCTCGCAGCAATCCGCCAACCGTGATGTCGCGGATTTCCGCATCATTTTGCGCCGGGAAGTGCGAGGTGGTGAGGTTCATGTCATACATGATCATTCCGCGGCGATTGGGCTTGTGGGGATATCGACCAACTTGCCACGTGGAATGAGTCGGTCTGCGTCATACATTGGCAGAGTGCAGAGCTCACCGCGTTGAGTAGAACCGTCGACGCAGAGAACATCGATCACCGTGCCAGGACCAAAAGCAGGCTCATCCATACGCACGATGCAGACACCACAGCCCTGGTAGGGTGAATAGCCAGAAGAACAGACGCGACCTACGTACTTTCCTTCGGCCGTCATCACCCGCCCGAGATGTGCCACACCTTTTGTCACCCGCATGCCCCAGGTACGGCAAGATTTATCTGCTGCTTCCAGTGCTTTGCGACCTACAAAATCACGATCATCAAATTCAACAAAAATACCCAGCCCTGCGTCAAATGGTGTTGTATCAGCCCCAAAATCAGAGCCGGCATTCAAGAGCCCGGCTTCAATCCTTCGAGCTCGAAAAACAGGCGTGCCAGTAAGCAAAATGTCAAAATTCTTGCCGATCTCCATAATGTGATTCCCAATTGCCGGGATATCAGTATCAGGCAAAAGATAGACTTCCCAGCCAAGCTCGTTGGTGAAGCCCGAACGGCTGATCCAGCAAGTCTGTCCGGCGATAGACACCTCGGCACAATCAAAATAGCGGAAAGGATCTGGCATCGGGCCGTCGAGTACGGCGGCAAGTAGCTCCAGCGAACGCGGACCCTGAATCTGGCTGACCCAGACATTCGGGTCGTGGATTTTCACGTCCAGCCCCTCGGCGTGGGCCTTGTACCAGCTGAACAAATCGCCGTCGGCCTGCGCCATCCAGAACCTGTCCTGGGACAGCCGTAGCAGCACACCATCAGTGATCATGCCACCATCATGGAAGCAGGCAAATTGATACGAACAGCGGCCCGGTTTCACCTTGCTGACACTCCGGGTGAAAACCTTGTTCAGCAGCGTTTCGGCGTCCGGTCCGCTGATCTCGATAGGCAACTCGCCGGTGTGACGAAAGATGACATTGGTGCGCACAGCCCAATACATCTCATCGTCTGTGGCGGTATCCAGTTTTTCCGGGGTAAGTCTTGAATTGTAAAGTGTGTATTCAGGGTCAAACGGCAATTCCATATAGCTTAGTGGATGAGGTCGCATTGTGTGCGCTAACTCTCGTGGACGCTGACCTTCATTAATAATAGGCTTTGCTACAAATCGGATATTTTCAAGTGTGGGTGTCATCAGATACTCGTTCAAAAAATTAATATGTTTGAAAATATGGTTCTGTTCTCTAGAATTTTACTTTAAATCAGGAAATATTTGGACCGCAAACTCAAAATCTTGAACAATTCGTTCAAATAATTTAAACAATTAATATGGCTTATTATTCTTATGACATGCTTCGCACTTTCCAAGTGGTGGCCGTAAACCTCAGCATGACTGCGGCAGCATCTCAGCTCAATCAATCCAAGGGGTCTGTAAGCTACCAAATCAAGAAGCTTGAAAGCCAACTTGGCTTTGCTCTTTTTAAACGTTTAAATGCGCGGCTGCATCTTACCCCCGAAGGGCAACAATTGTTGCAGGTTTCCAAAGTGTCGCTTGATCAGATTGATCAGGAAATTGAGTCGCTCCGCTATAAAAAAAAGCCTGCTCCCCTTACTATTGCTTTACAGACGTACTTCCTCAGTCGCTGGCTATCCCCACGCCTCATGCGTTTTACCGCTGCACATCCTGAAATCGGACTTCGTTTTGTCCCTTTAAATTTCATTGCTGAAATGGAGAGCATTGATGCAGATATTTCCATCTGTTGGGCAAAAGAAGGGATGATTAAAGGGTCGTATGAAAGGCTTTTTGCCTGTCCAGCCTGCCCTACGGGAAATATCAAGATCGCTGAACGTGTGAAAAAAGAAGGGATAGATGAAGTGTTGCTATCAGTACCATTACTACTCGATTCTTCTGACAGCATTGGTTGGCAAGATTGGTTTGATCGTGCTGGCCTTGATTTAACACAATCACAGCAGGGGCTTTCCATTGCTGATTCAAATAGCCGTGTTCAGGCAATAATTGACGGACAGGGGATAGCACTTTGGGATCGTCTCGTTGCTTATGAAATTAGCTCAGGTCATTTGCAGTATCTTTCTGATATTTGGCTAGATGAGTATGGATACTATGTGCGCGCAAAGGATAGCAGTCTAGAGAGCAAGGCAGTCCAACTTTTTTTAAACTGGCTTAGAGATGAGAGTAAGGATGTCAACTAATGTGTATACACCTTTAAGAACGTTTAATTAGTTTTCTTTCAGGCCATTGATATAAAACAGGAATCTGGTTCCTAGGTATTAATTCAAATCTCCTTGATTATATTGTTTGTAGAAATCTTTCGGTTCACAGTGAAAGTAGTAATTAATGCAGTATTTGAGGATTATATGGGAGCTATTTTGAAACATGGTTTGGAACACACTTCCTGACTTCGAACATCAGAATCGATATAAATTAGGAAATTGAACCTAGAAACTAGGAAGTTTTGGGGTGGGTGAAGGGAAGTTCATCGCTCTAACCAAAGATTCCAATCTTTTTTTCCACAGGTTTTACCCGATTCAGGAAGAATAGTTTGCAACAAAGATAAGATTGTCAGAAAATTTCAGTTTTACAAAATTTTGATTTACAAAAACTAGAATATCTACTGCTTATGACCCGGGAAGAAGTTTTAAATATCGTTGGAATCTGTGTTTGCATGGCACGAGTTGATTTGGAATTCAGTCAGGATGAGAAACATCTTCTTCATGAACTTTGTAAAAACATCAATGTTTCTGATAAAGAGAAAGCTCAAATCAAAAACATCTCCGGTTCATTGAGTGAGATGGTTCACCGAGTTAAGGAAGAGGATTCGAAGAAGACTCTGGTCGAACTCTTATCTCAAGTCGCAGTCACCGATGGATTTGTCGATGATGTCGAGGAAAATCTATTGGTCAAAGTAATGAGCCATTGCGGCGTTGATAGTTCAACTCATCCTTATTTTGGTGATGATGGACTAATCGACGCTGAAGTTGTCAGCGAAGACCATAATAACGTGATGGATCGTCTCAAGGAGTGGGCTTCCAGTCATCCCCCAGCATGAACTCAAATCGGGAGACTTTTATCCTCTCGGGAGGATCAACCTAAATCAAAGGTGATTCCCTGGGCCAGGGGAAGTTCCGGGGAATAATTGATGGTATTGGTCTGGCGACGCATGTACGCCTTCCAGGCATCGGATCCGGACTCCCTTCCGCCTCCGGTATCTTTTTCACCTCCAAATGCCCCGCCGATTTCCGCTCCGGAAGTGCCGATATTGACATTAGCCAATCCGCAATCGGAACCCGCGTGGGAAAGAAATCTTTCGGATTCCTTCAGGTCATTGGTGAAAATGGAGGATGAAAGCCCCTGGGGAACATCGTTCTGAAGTTTTAATGCATCGTCAAAATTTTGATATCGGATCAGATAGAGCAATGGACCGAAGGTTTCTTCCTGGACGATTTCCCAGTGATTCTCCGCTTCAGCCAGAACCGGTCGGACATAGAGTCCTGACGGGACGTTCTGGACCGACTCACCTCCTGTCAGGATGGTTCCACCCTGCTTTTTGATCTGTTCCAAAGCGTTCTGGAAAGTCTTCACTGCCTCCGCATCGATCATGGGGCCGATGAGGATTCCTTCAGAAAGAGGGTTCCCGATCCGGGAGTCGAGTTGTTGATAAGCCCGGACCAGTTGAGTTTTGACTTGGTCATAAATCGACTCATGGATGATCAATCTCCGGGTCGTCGTGCAGCGCTGGCCGCAGGTTCCCACCGAACCGAAAACAATCCCGGGAATTGCTATTTGGAGATCCGCACTGGGCGTGACGATGATGGCATTATTTCCTCCCAGTTCCAGAATGGTTTTGCCCAGTCGGGAGGCCACCCGTTCAGCAACGTATCTTCCCATCCGGGTCGACCCAGTTGCAGAAATCAGGGGAAAGCGACGATCAGCGATAAGGGTTTCTCCGATCTCCTCGTTACTGCCGATGACAAGATTCATCACTCCTTCCGGCATCCCGTTTTCCTTTAGAACCCTTCCGACGATTCGTTGAAGGGCAATGGAGCAGAGCGGGGTCTTGGGACTCGGTTTCCAGAGGCTGACGTTGCCGCATATGGCGGCAATCATCGCGTTCCAGGACCAAACTGCGACAGGAAAATTAAACGCGGTGATCAGCCCGACCAGTCCCAACGGATGATACTGATCATACATCCGGTGTCCGGGACGCTCTGAGGCCATGGTGAAGCCGTAGAGCTGACGCGACTGCCCGACGGCAAAGTCGCAGATATCGATCATTTCCTGGACTTCCCCCAGGCCTTCCTGAAAGATTTTCCCCATTTCCATTGAAACCAGACGACCTAGATCTTCTTTGCTCTCACGAACCGCATTTCCGATTTGACGCACAATTTCTCCTCTTTTGGGTGCAGGCACCTCACGCCATATAGGAAATGCTTTTTGGGCCGCCTGAACGGCTATTTCGTAATCGGTTTTGCTGGCAGTCCGGATTTTTGCAATCGGTTTCCCGTCGATGGGGCTTACCGATTCGTTTAAAGGACCATCACCCTCGAGCCAATCAGCCCCTGTGCTGACACCTGAATGGAGGTCATCAATGCCGAGATTTTTCAGTGGGTTCATGTTTTTTTATCTGTAGTTTCAAATTCATCACTCTCCCTTTGATCGATCAATCCGGGGGTTGAGTCACTCGTCTCCGGAAGTGAGGGAGTATCGGAAGCAGTTAGGGAAGTCGACCCGGGTTCCGGAATCTTATTTTTCTCCTTTTCCGCTTCGAGTTGTTTTTGCAGCTTTTTGATTTCTCCCCGAAGTTTTCGCATTTGTGCTAAAAGCTTCGTGTGATAAACCAGGAAATATAGAACGCTGAAAAGGATTCCAAGCGCCAGGGTCAGATACAATGTTACAAACAGGGGGCGTTCCGAACGGATACCGTAATTCAGCCACTCCAGGGAGTATTTAACCACGACAACCTCAGGATTCTGGGTCGCGAAATCGATGCTGAACAAAACAAACAGGACGATCAGAACAGGCCAGAGATAACGCATCGGAAATTTAATGCATCAGATAATTGAGTCGAAAACCACTGAACGGCTGTTTCATCCAACGTTCCAGCGAGGCCAGTCCCAATAGTCCGGAAATGCCCGAATCTTCAAGATCGAGTTGGAACACCTCTTCGTTGGGAGAAAGTCCGAGTTTTTCAGAGAGTCGGCGGACTACCGAGGCATAACCTCCGAGTTCATCCACCAAACCTGCTTCAAAGGCCTGCTTCCCGCTGAAAACCCGTCCATCTGCCAGTTCACGGACACGGGATTCTTCCAGGCCGGGGCGGCCTTCGAGAACCGCCTGTACGAATTGTTCATGGGTATCGTCTACGACTCCGGTAAGCAGATCCCGTTCGTTTTCCTGGATTTCCTCGAATAGGGAAGGAACATTTTTGTACTTCCCGCTTTTGATGCGGTACATTTTGACCCCTGCATTCTTACCCAGTTCCTCCAGGTTTGCCCATTCGAGCAAGACCCCGATACTTCCGGTCAAAGTACCTGCGCTGGCGATGATCCTGTCCGTTCCACAGGCGATGTAATATCCTCCTGAGGCAGCAACGCTTCCTAGAGAGGCATAAACCGGTTTGTTCCTGCGTAATTGATTCAGGGCTTCATGGATCTCCTGGGAGGCAGCAACGCTTCCCCCGGGACTTTCAATACGGAGAATTACACCCAATACATGATCCAACTGCTCCATGGTTTGAATCTGTTCCACCACCGGAAGGGGGTCGAGAATCATCCCGTTGACCTCGATCAGTCCAATTTGCCTGTGTCCCATGCCGAAGGATCCCTGGTCCGTCCATTGGATCAAAATCACCAGTATCAGTGAAAGCCCTATGAATACGGCACTCCCCGTGACCATGGGATGGCGTTTGAAAAACGACAACGATTCAGCCTTTTTCGAATTTAGAAAAAATTGTCAGAAGGATCAGTATCCTTCACCAACTTGAGGAGGTCAAGACTGCTCCTTTGTCTGGGGAGGTCTTGACTGAGGAACTATGGAGGAAAAGGGAATGAAAGAATAAGAAAAACCATCAGCTGTATCACCATCCTTGATAAAGTCTGAGGATGATGAAATTAAAAATTTCAATGATTAAAAAAGGATTCGGAGTTGGTT
>LNZD02000254.1 GCA_001469005.2 SAR324 cluster bacterium lautmerah10 | reverse complement strand
GGGCATAGGGAGGTCCCATGACCCAAAAGAGATTCCGTCGAGAGCAGATCCTTCATCTTCTTCTTCGGCATCGGACTCTCCCGGAAATCCGGAACCCCCCACCTTCAACGCTTCATCCATCTCGATACCAAACCGAAACACGGATTAGGGGGCGTAATAAAAGCTCCAGCATAATCAAGCTTATCCTCTTCAAAACGCATCATTCGAAATTTACTTTTTGCCATAAATTTTTCTAGTCTCATTCAATGATTGTTTTCTGCCTTTCTCTTGACAACATCAACATTCCTTTTAATCTGAATGTGGTCTAAATTTGGATGCAAATTTCCAATCCATCAATAGTCTTCACTCATGATCGTTCGTAAAAAGGAGAAAGCTCAATGAGATTCATACATGTCAGTTCAATCATTCTCGCGGGAATTGTTTGTTTTGTTCAATCAGCTTTTGCTGAAACCCGAGTTACCTACAAATCGGCCAAATCCACCTCTTCCTATTATCAGATGGGGGTTCAGATTGCAGAGGCAATGAAGCAGGCTTCATCGGGACAGATCATTGTCACTGTCGAAGAAAGCCAGGGCTCGGTTCAAAATGTTATGGAAGCAGCGGTGCGCCAGGGGAATTATGTGTTCACCACACCGCCTGTTCTGATCAAACTTGCCCAAAACGGAGGTGGCGCATTTAAAGGAAAGGAAAATCCACGATTCAATGAAATTCGTGCGCTTTTCCCCATTCCCTCCCTGACCATGCATTTCGTTCTGAGAGCAGATAGTGGTGTCACAAAAATGTCTGATCTTGCAGGGAAAACACTTTTGCTTGGAAAAGGGTCCTTCGGAGCACGTGAAGGAGCAAAATACCTCAAACTTTTTGGACTTGAGGGAAAAGTAAAGCTTGCCAATGTTGAATTGAATAATGCTGTCCCCGCTCTGAAAAATCGTCAGATTGACGGATTCGTCACCGCGGGCTCCTATCCTGCCCCGAATGTCATCGAAGCCGCTGCAGGAACAGGGATCACAGTGCTTTCGATGACCTCGGATCAAGTAAAGAAATCGAAACGCACCCGGCTCGTGATCCCCGCTGGCACTTATCCTGGGGTCAATCAGGATATTGTGACGACCTCTTTACCGGTTGTGGCGTATACCATCAGCCAAATGTCGGATGAGACAGCCTATGAACTCACAAAGAATTTTTGGAAACAGAATTCTGCTATGGCCAACAGTGCAGCCTGGTGGAAAGGAGTCACCCCGAAGATGCTCGAAAATGTCTATGGTAAAATTCACGATGGAGCATTGAGGTATTATGATGAAATCGGCGTTAGTGTCCCTGCAGCAAATCGTTAATTTGGGTTCGTTCAGATTTCTCGTCGTTTGATGGAAAAACCCGGACGTCTGATCTGGGAAATCCTTGGTCTTCTTACCATTCTTTTTCATCTTTGGCTGATCTTCAGTGGGCTGACTCCCAACTTGATCAGCCGTCCCCTTCATATGGCCTTGGCTCTGCCCTGGTGCCTGGTCTACAACTGTAAAAATCGGTTCCAGTTGATCCTGGGACTGCTCCTCACGATCCTAGGAATTTTATGCTGCGGCTTCATTGCCTTTTATGAAGCCGAGCTTTCAGAACAATACGGTTTTCTTTCCGGGGATCTTCAGATGATCGTTGCAATACTTCTCCTCCTCATCGTTTTGGAAATGGCGAGACGTTCCATCAATTGGCCCCTGCCCGCAGTTGCCGTTTTGGCTCTAATCTATGGATTTTTTGGAGAATTCATTCCTGGTGAATTCGGTCATCCAGGACTACCTCTGGGCAGTTTTCTTGGAACTTTGACAATTGCCGAAGGAGGGCTTTGGGGAAAACTGACAGGAGTTTCTGTCAACATTGTTGCTGTATTTGTGATCTTCGGAGCAGTCTTGCATGCTGGAGAAGCAGGACAGGGTTTTAAGAATTTGGCAACCGCAACAGCAGGGAAACTAAAAGGTGGAGCAGCAAAAGTTTCGGTGCTCTCATCGGCCCTCTTTGGTTCCATCTCAGGTTCAGCCTCGGCGAATGTTGCATCCACGGGTTCATTTACACTGCCTGCAATGACACGTCTTGGATATCCCAAAGCATTGGCTGCTGCGGTAGAAGCTGTGGCGTCTTCCGGAGGACAGATCATGCCTCCTTTGATGGGAGCAGGCGCCTTTGTCATGGTGGAATTGACAGGGATTCCCTATACCGGAATCATGGCCGCCTCCTTTTTTCCAGCGGTGCTTTTTTTCCTGACCGTTTGGGTGGGGATCAATGCATTTGCAAGCAAAATGGAACTCAAAAGTCTTGAATCGGATCAACAGCCTTCCATGAGAAAAGTCTGGATCACCATGATTTTTTTTGCAGTACCCTTTTTTATCCTGCTCGAACGCATGCTTCATGGGCAGTACACCCCCCAATTTTCTGCTTGCATCGCGATGCTGGCAGCCTTTGTGTTGTTGTTGTGGGATGACACCCTGAGTTTTTCGCTTTCTCGAACCAGCAGCAGATTACGTTCGGTCTGCCTGAATGCAGGTAAGCAGGTTTCATTGATAGCATCGATCATTCTATGTGCCAGCATCATTATTGGTGTTTTAGGGCAAACCGGATTAGGAGTGAAAATCACATCGACTGTGATTTCGGCATCAGGAAACCATGTCTGGCCTGCTCTGTTATTGACTGCTTTGGCCTGTTTGCTACTAGGGATGGAGGTCCCAACAACAGCAGCTTATGTGATCTGTGTATCAGTTGCCGGACCTGCGCTTCAGGAACTGGGACTTCCTTTACTGATTACCCATCTTTTCATTTTCTGGTATGCATTGCTTTCGACCATCACCCCGCCTGTTTGTGGAACGGTTTTCATCGCTGCGGGGATGGTGGAAGAAACGAACTGGTTGAAAGTCGCAGGCTATGCGATGTCACTCGGGGTAGGGCTTTACTTGGTTCCGATAGGGATGGTGGCGCAAGCCGATATCATCCATCTCCTTGACAAGCCCTTCGATGCAACATTGGCATTCATTCAATTAGCCTTGAGCCTCGCTGCAATATCTTACGGATTGATCTCCGCGGTTTCACTGCTTCCCCGGTTTCTATTGCTTGCTGCAGGAATGACCGGATTGCTTGTATGAATTCCCCAAAGACGAGAATTCAAGTTGAATGATTCTTGAGCTCCTAATCCCTTGTCTTGGAACGGGTTGAGGGATCAGTAAGGGAGAATCAAGGCAAACTGGGACCTGCAAACCTTGGCGGGTCTGGTAATTCCTAATCCCGAGCTCTGCGTTTGAGTCCTGCATGAATAGAATCTATTTTTTAATGTTCATTAAAATCTCCCCCAAATAAAGGGACTGGATGTCCTAGATAGTTG
>LNZD02000253.1 GCA_001469005.2 SAR324 cluster bacterium lautmerah10 | reverse complement strand
CAAATACAAAATCGCCTCATTGACCAATGGAAACGCAAATGTAATGCGCCTGGAAATCGGGAAATACTTCGACATTCATTTATCTTCAGAGGAAGTAGGCGTCAAGAAACCGGACAGGATGATGTTCCACCAAGTCAGCCGCAGCCTGGAGGTCCCGCACCAAAGGATCCTCCACGTTGGAGACAACCCTGTTGACGATGTGCAAGGTGCAGTGGACGCAAGTTTACAGGCAATCTGGATCAACCGCTCTCAGAACCCATGGCCTCTGGATTCAGCAGATCCTTATGAAATCAGAGATTTAAGCGAGCTGATTGAATTTTTATCCTGAGGAATTCTTATAATACTTATCCTTGCCTCGGGTACTAGAATTGGGGGTGATATTTCGCATGAGGCTGGTTTGTTCAGGAAGATATCATCTCAAGCCTGGATTTGAGATGGTGATGGAAATGATGTCATTTTGAGTGGATGAAGATCTGGTTTCTTGACCACCTTCAGGGAAGGCTGCCTATTGGCAGAGTTTTCTGGCTCCACGGAATGGCTTTACGCCTGTTGATGTATGCATCCCTCTCAGCAATTGGCTGGTCGACCCGTCCCTGGTTCTGGTTTCTGATTCCTCTCTTGCTTTTGGACCTTGGTCTCTTCGTCTGGCAACTGATTGGTTTTTCCAGAAGTGGAGATGCCTATGTCCGCCGGCTTGGAAACGTCGCCTTCATTTGGGGCGGATACTCTGCATTTGCTCTGACCGCAGTATTTTCTCTTATCCTCTGGTGGGGCCTGATACTGTCATCCCTGGCTACTCCGGAGGGTGAGTTGTTTACCGAAAAAATGGACCGGCTACATCGCTCAGCCTACCAGCTTCATGTCTCGGAAGATGACACCAGGCTCAAGATACAAGGTGAGATCACTTTCGGCTTTTCCAACAATTTCCTGCAGGCTCTGAAAGATCATCCAGGACTGAAAACCATCGTTCTCAACAGTCAGGGAGGACATATCTACGAAGCTCGGGGAGCCGCAAAATCGATCCAGGATAAAGGATTGAACACCCATGCCTCCAGAGAATGCAGTTCCGCCTGCACTCTGCTTTTTGTTGCAGGCAGGAAACGCTCATTGGCTCCGGAAGCAAAAATCGGATTTCATCAGTATGCCCTCAGTTTCGGAAATTCCCTGCCGAACCTTGACCTGCAAAAGGAGCAGGAAAAAGACCTGGCATTTTTTCAGTCCCAGGGAGTCAAACTTCCTTTCCTCAACCGAATGTTCCAACATTCCAGCAAAACCTTGTGGTATCCTGAATATCAGGAACTGATCGATTCAGGATTTTTAAATTCTTCGAATTAAATTTACTTTCAGTACCCGTTTTCGGGATCTTCCGATACCTTCAACCGAATTGGATTTCCATATCTTTTGGAACGGATTCCTAAGAACATGAATCCGGTCCCAGGAAATTGTTGTAAAAAAAGTTATCCTTTCAAAAATAGAAACAAGAAATGCGTACAATCTTGATCTCAAGTTTCACATTCCTGCTGTTGAGTTGTTCTACGACTTACACCAATATCGACCCTTCAGGAAAGACGTTTCCAACTATCAGCGGATCCTCTCTGAATGGAAAGGAATACACGATTCCTACTGATTTTTCCGGTGAGAAAATCCTGCTTTTGGTCGGATTTAAAAGGAAATCTCAATTTGATATTGATCGCTGGACCATAGGTTTGGACCAGACCAAAACCAGGGTAAAAACCATTGAACTTCCAGCAACCCAGGGTTGGTTCCCCATTCTTTTCAACGACATGATCGATAATGGGATGAGAAATGGAATCCCCAACGAATTATGGAAGGATGTGATCACGGTTTACGATGACGGAGAAACCGTCCAGCAATTTACGGGAAACCAAAAACCGCTGAACTGCAGAGTAATCCTCCTGGATTCCTCCGGGAAAGTCATCTTCTTTCATGACCGTGGATTTTCTGTGAAGGCACTCAATCAATTAAGAGAAAAAATTTAACCATTGTTTAGATTCATGTCTCAACGATCCGTTTTAAAAACTATCCTGATTCTTATCATCCTGCTTACTATGGTCGGCTGTGGGAGACGAAACACCCATTTTGGGTTGGGAATCGGCATCCAAATTCAACCTCCAAAAGGGGTTCAAAAATCCCTTAATTTGATGTCCTGGTATTCCAGCAGCAGTACCAGTTCCACAACCATGGACAAAGAGGAGTTTCTTGGAACAGCACAGCTCAAGCAATTTATTGAATCCAATAACGATCTATTGTTTGAGGAACTGGCGCGTGGTGAAGGAGAGCATATAGAGTTTTTGGTGAAATCTTTGAATTTCCAAAAACCGATCTCATTGGATATGATGCGGATCCATCTTAATCAGGAAATTCTGGAAACAAATAATTTCCTTGAATTCATCCATAAAAATGATTCCATCTAAACCATGAAAAACATCTTCTGTATCCGGCACGGGCTTGCCTTTCACAACATCAAAGCAATGGAAATAGGAAGTGATGCTTATCTGATGGAAGAATGCTTTGATGCCCCTCTGGTTGAAAAAGGAATTCAACAGGCCAAGGATCTGGGAAATCAATGGAAGGGATTAAATGCTGTCCAAATTGTGTTTGTCTCACCGCTGACAAGAACCCTGCAAACCTGTCAGGAGATTTTTCAAGCCCATCCTGGAGTGAAAATCATCGCCCACGATCAGGTCAAGGAATATCCACAGGGACTGCAAATCTGCAACAAAAGAAGAGAGAAACTTGAACTGGAAAAACAGTTCCCAGGAATTGATTTTTCAGGGTTGGATTCGGAATCTGACGAAATGTGGAGGGATGATCGACTCGAGGAAATTGAAGAGCTTCGTGAGAGAATAGAGCAGTTTAAAACCATGCTCCAGGGATTGGCAGAGACCCAAATCGCGATCGTCAGTCACAGTGCCTATCTGAACCAATTTTTATATGGAACCCTCGGCGATAAAGTCAACACTGCATTTTTTGGATTTGCGAAGGAGATCCTGAAGTCTTGAATGATTGATGCCCTCTCCATCAATTAAAAACTCGAAAAACAGATTACATTGATTTACGGGATTTGGAGCATTCCTTCGGCAATCTGCACGCAATTCCCCCCAATCCAGGTTTTCACTGTTTTTCCCTCAACCTTTTTTGCTCTTGCGAAGAGAGTGCTTGGGCGCCCCATTTCCACCCCCTGGGCAATTTTCCAGGAAAATTCCCCTTCTTCCTCTTCTTTCAACTCTGACAGTAATCCTGCCAATGCACAGTTGGCGCTTCCGGTCGCGGGATCTTCGGTCACTCCATCAAAAGGTGCAAACATCCTGGAGCGAATGTCGAACTCATCTCCGGAACGAAGATATACATGAATGAAGGGCAAACCTTGAGCATGTAATTGCTTCGAAAAATCCAAAACTGACCTTGCTTTCTGAAGAGCTTCGATACTTCTCACTTCGACCATCAGAAAGGGTAATCCTACTGAAGCCACCCTAGGATGGTGGTTCTGGATTTCAATCTCTTCAGCACTCAGGCTTAAAGCCTGACAAACCGATTCCACAGACAATTCCTCCCCAAGGGAAAGCGGTTCCGGGGATTCCAGTTCAAGAAACCAATCTCCATTCTTTGCCAGATCAATGGAAACAGGAACCAACCCCGCTTTCTCTTCAAATACGATCCTCATGGAATCCTGCTTTTCTCCAAGGTAACCGTTGAGGTAGAGGGAAAAGGCCGTTCCTAAATTGGGATGCCCCGCAAAAGGAAGCTCTGAAGTGGGGGTGAAAATCCTTACTTTGCGGGTCTGACCTTGTTCGGGAGGGAAGACAAAGGCGGTTTCAGAAAAATTGAACTCCCTTGCAATCTGCTGCATCTGAACTTCATTGAGCCCTTCTGCTTCAGGCAAGACTGCCAATTGATTGCCGTTCAGGCGGATTCAGTGCGTAATGAATAAACTTTATTTTAAAATCTTCTCATATTTTAAGCTATAAACACAAAAAAGTTAGAACTCGATCGGTACAAATTTGAATGATATGCTTTGTTAGGTCTGTTTATTACTAAATCATAAAATTATAAAAGAAATTCATCATCATTGGAGAAAAAATGGGCGAGACCATCAGTTTGGATCAACGCAGGCAGGAAAGTTGGGGAAGACAAGAAAATGAGCAGGCAATCCGGGAAGATCTGGCAGCCGTTCATCGATTAGCCCATCGTTTCGGTTGGGATGACAACATCTTCAATCATTTTTCCTGTGCGCTTCCCGGAGGAGAGGAATTTCTTGTCAAAGCCCATGGTTTATTGATGTCCGAAGTGACTGCGTCCAACCTGATCGTGGTTGATCAAGAGGGAAGAATCACACGGGGAAATGGAACGGTGGAACGTTCAGCCTTACACATTCACGCAGCAATTCATCTGGGTCGTCCAGACGCATTCTGCATCCTTCATGTTCATCCTCCTTACACCACCTGGCTTTCCTCGATGGAGGACAATCAGCTGAAAATGACCAACCAGAATACCATCCGTTTTTTTGATCGGATCGCCTACGATGATGTTTACGAAGGCCTTGCTGTCGCCCGTGATGAAGGTCAGAGGATGTGCCAGGCCATGGCAGACAAAAGGATCATGATCCATGTCAACCATGGAGTGACGGTGGCGGCACCTACGGTGGAGGAAGCTTTCTTTGACCTCTACTACCTTGAACTGGTGTGCAAGGAATACTTTCTTGTCGTTTCATCGGGAGGCAGCCCCAGAGTGATCCCGGATGAGATCTGTAGAAAAACGGTACCCCAATTGGAGGAAGAATACCTGGAAAGCGCCCAACTCACCATGGAAGCCTGGAAACGAGTCCTGGAACGGGAAGAACCTGATTTCAGGAACTGAAATCTTCTGGAAAGTTTAAAGGGGTACCATCCCTTAGCCTTTCAAATTCTGGCTTCGATCAAAAAAGGCCCTTTACTGTTTAAGCCCTTTTCCAAAGCCCGGTGGAATGTTTCTGCAGTATCAGCCATTGCTGCTTCCACCCCCATTCCATTTGCCATCTGAACCCAATCCAGGGAGGGATTCTCAAGGTCAAACATGGTCCTTGTATTCAATCCCGGCACCGCTCCAACGTTGAGCAATTCGCCATGGAGGATGGCGTAACTTCGGTTGGCAAAGATCACTGTGGTCACATCCAGTTTCTCCCGGGCCTGGGTCCAGAGGGACTGGAGGGTATACATCGCACTGCCGTCCCCGCTCAGGCAAAGGATCTTACGGTCCGGACAGGCCACCGCAGCACCTGTCGCTTCCGGGAGCACGCGCCCGATGGCTCCTCCGGTTCCGTAAAGCCAGTCATGGGGCGGACAACCCGAGGTGAAGGTGTGAAAGTTCCTTCCTGCAGTAATGGATTCATCGCAAACCACCGCATTTTCAGGAAGAAGATTACCGATCGAAGCCCCTATCGCGTCGCGGGTTAATGCTCCCCTGATCGGTTCCGGCCTTCTGAGTTCCTGTCTTTCCGGTTCGATGTTCTTCGCTCCTACCGCTTCGGCAAGTTGGCGAAGACCATCTTCAATGTCATGCTCCGGACCAACGAGCTTATGAATCCGGCATTCCTCGGGCATGAGCAGACTTGGTTTCCCAGGGTAGGCGAAAAAAGCGACAGGTGCTTTTGCACCTGCAAGGATCAGGTGTTTGAAAGGTCGGGTCACTTCCAGCGCCTGGTCCACCACATAGGGAATCCTGGTCACTCCAACCCTTCCCGCACCCCGTTCAGTCCGTGCCGCTGAAGATTCACTGTGAAGCACTGCCCCGCTATGTTTTGCAATCCTTCCGGCCCACTCGAGTGCTCCTGCTCTGAGCCCCTTGTTTCCCAGAAGCAGCATCACCGGTTCTCCGGAACGTAATACCCGCACACATTCATCCAAGGCATTCGAATTCACTGTCTCCGGATTTGGAACCGACGGAACGGTTGCTCCAGAAGATGCCTCATTCCAGGCCGTATCAGCAGGAAGGATGAGGGTTGCAATTCTTCCCGGAGTCTTCCTTGCTTCCGCAATTGCCTGTGCACCATCCCTGGAAACCTCCTCGGCATTCCTGGAAGTTTTAACCCAGTCCGAAACCGGGGCGGCAATCCCCTCGATGTCTGAAGTCAGGGGGGCATCATGACGGATGTGGTAAGTCGCATGTTCCCCGACGATGTTGACCACCGGACTTCTTGCTTTTCGGGCATTGTGTAAATTCGCGAGTCCGTTTCCAAGCCCAGGACCGGTATGCAACAGGGTGGCGGAGGGAAAATCACGCATGCGTCCGTATCCGTCGGCTGCTCCCGTCACCACCCCCTCGAACAGTCCAAGCACACAACGTAATCCCGGAACACGGTCCAATGCCGCGCAGAAGTGCATTTCCGAAGTGCCGGGATTGGTGAAGCAGACTTCGATGCCTCCATCGATCAGGGTCCTCACCAGACTTTCTGCGCCATTCATTTTTGTTGCTGACATCGGTTCCCGTATTCGTGTTTTTCTTTAATTTAATCGGTAAAACATTTCATCAAGGAAAGTCATTCTTGAACCCCCAGCCTCGAACTTAAAACCAATTTTATCTGGAATTCAGACCCATCCTGCGTCGACGATGAAATCCTGCGCCGTACACATCGCGCTGTCATCGGAAGCGAGAAAAAGAACCAGTCGGGCAACATCCTCAGGCATCAACCTTCCGGGAAGGCATTGGACCTGATCGATCATCTTCTCGGCCTCCTCATCCACCCAAAGCCGTTTCTGACGTTCGGTCATGACCCATCCTGGAACCAGGGTGTTGACCCGGATGTTGTCTTTTCCAAACTCCCTGGCCAGGGTTCTTGTTACTCCACGAACCCCATACTTGGAAACCGCATAACCGGACATTCCGGGACTTGAAAGGTAGGCCTGGACGGATCCGAAATTGATGATCGAACCCCCGCCCAATTCCTTCATACCGCGGGCAACCTCCCTCGCTGCAAAAAACTGGTGACGCAGATTCACCGCGATCCGGTCATCCCAGTATTCAACACTGATGTCATCAGCACGATGGCGCTCATCATTTCCTGCATTGTTGACCAGCACAGAAACCGGACCAAGATCCGAGGCTGCTTTTCGGAGACATTTTTCCAGCGCGGAGATGTCTCTGACATCACATTGCTCGAACCAGGGTTCTGGAAAATTTTCATCTTTCAGGCGTTTTTGAAGCCCTTGTGCTGCATCCTCGTCCAGATCGATGAATGCAACCCTGGCCTGCTGCCGGACAAATGCCTCAACGAGACTTTCTCCAATCCCGGTAGCCCCTCCGGTGATGAAAACATTTCGTCCAGAAAGGCTCGGATAAACCGCGTAGCTGCCCACAGAATTTATTCAGCGATTAATGGGAATGCCGGGGGATGGTGTTGCGGATTTTTTTGTATTTTGCCGCAAGTTCGATGATCCCTCCCCCGGAAAGTTGTCCCACGGTTTCCCGGTAGATCTCCTGCCAAGGAGTCTGGTGTTCAATCTGCTGGGATTCAATGTCGCTCCTGCGCTGATCCAGCTCCGATTCATCAAGCATGACGTCCAAACTACCCTGGTTCAGATCGATCTTGATCATATCCCCGGTTTTCAGCAGGGCGAGTCCACCACCCACTGCTGATTCCGGAGAAACGTTGAGGATTGAGGGGCTTCCGGAAGTTCCACTCTGGCGGCCATCTCCAAGGGTCGGCAATTCAAGAATACCCTGCTTGATCAAGGCATCGGGTGGCTGCATGTTGACCACCTCTGCGGATCCCGGGTAACCGACCGGACCACAACCCCGGATCACCAGGATGCAGTTGACATCGATTTCCAGAGAAGGATTATTGATCCGTGCATGATAATCCTCTGGACCATCGAAGACAATGGCCCGGACTTCAAAAATGTTTTCCTGACCGGGACGGGAAAGGTATTGCTTGCGGAAGGTTTCACTGATGACCGAAGTCTTCATCACCGAGGCATCACACAGGTTCCCCCGTAAAATAACAAACCCCGCTTTTTCCATCAGGGGCTGTTCATAATTCCGGATGACTTTGGTGTCCTTGGTTGGAGTTGCTCCATAGTTTTCACGAACGGTCCTGCCATTGACATTGACTGCCGATTCATGAAGCTTCCCCTGTCCGAGCAAAGCATTCATCACGGCAGGCACCCCTCCCGCACGATGGTAGTCTTCACCCAGGTACTCCCCTGCGGGTTGAAGATTGACCAGCAACGGGATATCAAAACCGACCTTTTCCCAATCCTGGATATCGAGATCAACGCCCACATGACGGGCAACGGCATTGATGTGGATTGGAGCATTCGTCGAACCGCCAATCGCTGAATTGAGCATGATCGTGTTTTCAAATGCTTCCCGGGTCATGATCTTTGACGGGGTAAGATCCTCCTCCACCATCTCAACAATGCGTAAACCGGTTCGATAGGCCATTTCTCCACGTTCGCTGAGGGGCGCAGGAATAGCCGCACAGCCTGGCAGGGACATGCCGAGGCCTTCCGCCAGGGAATTCATCGTGTTTGCCGTACCCATCGTGTTGCAGTACCCCGGAGAGGCGGTGGCATCCGCAACGAGCTGGATGAATTCCTCCTCATCGATCTCTCCTGCCGCAAGCAATTTCCGAGCTTTCCAGACGATGGTCCCGGAACCGGCACGCTCCCCTCTCCAGTAGCCGTTGAGCATCGGCCCCGCGGAGAGACAGATCGCAGGCAGATCGAGGGTTGCCGCTGCCATCAGCAAGGCCGGGGTTGTCTTGTCACAGCCGATGGCAAGTACCACCCCGTCAATCGGATATCCGAAAAGCACCTCCACCAAACTGAGGTACTGGAGATTTCGGTCCAAGGCTGCAGTGGGACGCTTCCCGCTTTCCTGGACAGGATGCACCGGAAACTCAATGGCAATTCCTCCCGACTGGCGAATCCCTTCACGAACCCTTTTCACATGATCGAGGTGGGAACGGTTGCAGGGTACGAGATCGCTTCCGGTCTGGGCGATGCCAATCACCGGCTTTCCTGAACGCAGTTCCGCTGCAGAAATACCGAAGTTGGTGTAGCGTTCGATATGAAGCGCAGTGGCGCTGGGATCTCCAGGGATGTCAAACCATTCCCGGCTTCTCAGTCTTTTGGTGTTTTTTTGGGTCATGTTCTTTCTCTGGATTGAATGCTGAAATATGTATGAGCGATTTTGGGATTAAGGAACAAATTCACTTTCCTGGCCAAGGTCCAAGCATTTTCGCATAAGCCTGCACACGTTCTAGCCCAAAAGCGGTGGGAGTCATGGACGGCAGACGATCATGGACATCCAAACCGAGCCGTGCTGCAAGAATCCTTTTGCCGTAACATAAAAAATGTTCAATCGACTGCATGACGAATACGATCACAGGCAAAATCTCCTGATAGAGTCGTTCCGCCTCCCTTTCTGCTTTGCTACCTCCTTCTTCCATCAGTTCAAAAATCCGGATCTGCCGGTCAACGCATTCCGGAGCCGGAACCATTCCCACGCAGCCGGCACGGAGATTGTCGGTCAATTCCAGTCCTCCCCGCCCGTTAAAAACTGAAAGCTTTCCCTGCATGGACCTGATGACTTCGGCCATGGTTCCTGCTGGTCCTTCACCCTTAAGCAAGGTGAAGTTCGGGTGGCGCTGCTGCAAATCCATAAGCCCTTTTACCGAAAGTCCCACCCCGAGGTATTCCGGAGCATTCTGGATGGCAACAGGGAGGCTGGTGGAATCCATCACCCTGCCGAAAAAATCGAGCCAGTCCGCTTCCGAAAGCCCTTTGACTGGAGGAGGTTGAAGAATCAACCAGTCCGCTCCAGAGGATTGGACCATTTTTGCGAATCGTATCTGCTGGTCCACGGAATGGCCAAAGACGGTGACTGCCATCGGGACCTTCCCGGAAACTTCTTCAGCCGCCCATTCAACAATCTGGAGCCGTTCCGATTCTTCCAGTTTGGCCACTTCGGTCGCCAATCCAAGCATCGCCAGACCGTGGGCCCCTGCATCGAGGCAGGCCCTGATCTGGAGGCGCATCGCTTCACGGTCCAATTTTCCCTGCCGGTCAAAAAACGCGTAAAGGATCGGATAGATTCCTCTGAACTTCAAAGATTCACTCATCCTGTCCATTTAGGCATAAAGGTGATCCAACTTTTCAAAGATTGGCCTGCTTCAAGTACGGTTGTTCCATGACCGGCCTCTCCGCGGTCCATCATGTTGAAGGCATCGGTGACATTGCTCACCGGTTCGACACAGAAAAAATCTTCATTCAGCGGAGCATACATTACCAGAAAATCCAGCGGAGCATCGCTTTCCATAAGCATTTCCGCGTTCCATTCCGGCCACTCGATCTTCGCTTTTCGATTCCATCCTGTGAAAGTATTGTCGATGAATCCAACCTCAGGCATCAGCCCTTCTTTGATATTCCGGTCGGTGGGCAAAGGATCCAACCTTAATGGCATCACTTCGTCATCATTGATCCAGATGCGTTCACATTCTGCGGTCACCCTGGAGCGGGGAGTCCTGACAAAATAGGGATGCAGCCCAAATCCCCCAGGCATAGAAGACTCGGAAGTATTCCGGAGTTCAAGCTCGACACAAAGATTTTCACCGTCCAGAGAGAAGTATTGCAAAGCCTCATAGGACCAGGGCCACTCATCGGGTGAGTGATGATATTCGAGGGTCGCCCTGTCGGAAGAATGGTCTTTCAGTTTCCAGGATGCTCTCCATCCATGACCATGAATGGTATGTTTTTCCGGTAAAAAATTAAGCGGTAAGCGGTATTCCTTGCCATGAAATTGAAAAACTCCGTTGCGGATCCTGCTTGAAAAGGGAAACAACGGAAAACAAGAAAGATCGAGGATATCCCCCTGCAGCCCCTTGTCTCCTGCAGGACGCATCCAATGAAAGGTTTTTCCCCCGGTTTCACTGCGGTAGTCTAAGATTGATCCTCCATTTTCTGGATCGAGTTCCAAAAATGTGGATTGACTCTCAAGCTGAATCCTTGAAGCTGAATTGTGCAAAACTTTTTAGCTGATTTTTAAAGACAATGCTGAATTGATATGTTAAATACCACTTCATTTATGAAACCAGGCAGTCAGCCAGTCAAGATAATTTGAATGAAGCCGCCGTTCTTCTCCGGAACAGGAGGGCTGATTTGATGAAAATGAACATTGAACAAGGTCACCATGAATCTGTTTTCTTTGAATGATCAGGTCATCCTGGTGACCGGTTCCAGCCGGGGATTGGGTTGGGAAATGGCAAAAGCCATGGCAGAAGCAGGGGCCACGGTGATCCTCAACGGACGTGACCGGGAACTTCTTTCAAAACGTCAGACCGAGCTTGAGAAGGCAGGATTGAAGTCAGCTATCCAGGCCTTCGATGCCGCCAATGAAAATGAAGTATTGAACGGTGTTCAATCCATTGCAGAGAAACATGGGCAACTCGATGGCCTGATCAACAATGCGGGGATTCAGCACCGAAAACCTCTCCAGGATTTTGAACTTTCAGACTATGACCGTTTGATGGACGTCAATCTCCGTGGAAGTTTTCTGCTTGCCCGTGAAGCGTCCAAGCTGATGCTGGAAAAAAGTTCGGGATCGATTGTCAACATCGCTTCGATCATGGGTCCCCTGGGCCGCAAAACCATCTCCGCCTACACCACCTCGAAGGGAGGGATTGTCGGGCTGACCAAAGCCCTCGCAGTCGAACTCGGACCCCAGGGAATTCGCTGTAATGCAATTGCACCCGGATTCTTTGCCACCGAAATGAACACGGCACTGGTGGAAAATCAGGAATTCAGTGACTTCATTGAAGGAAGGACGCCGCTTCAGCGTTGGGGGCAGCCTTCAGAAATCGCCGGGGCCGCGGTCTTTTTGATGTCATCTGCCGCTTCCTATGTCAATGGCCACGTGCTTACCGTGGACGGAGGACTCTCCAGTCAGGTTTAATTTCAAAAATGGCCAAAAAAACCTTCTTTTACGGTTGGACCGTCGTCGGGATCTGCACCATTGCAATGACGCTGGGATATGGGGTCCGGCATTCATTTTCGGTCTTTTTCCCCCCCATCCTCGAAGAATTCGGCTGGAGCCGGGGAAGCACTGCAGTGATGCTCTCGATCCATCTCCTTTTCTATGGGATCGTCTCTCCTTTCAGCGGAGCTTTGAGCGACCATTGGAAACCGAAAAAGACGATCATCCTCGGTGCTGTCATCCTTGGAATCTCCACTGCAGCCTGCGGACTGGCAGAGGAACTTTGGCATTTTTACCTGATCTTCGGCTTCATCACCCCGATCGGGTTGGCATGTGTCGGCGCCCCGGTAGTGACACCCACCATCATCAACTGGTTTGCCAAATCCCGGGGACTCGCTTACGGCATCGCCCAGATGGGAGGAGGATTGAGTTTTATCTACGCCATTTACGCGGAATCGATGATCTCACTCCTGGGTTGGCGCTATGCCTATCTCGTCTTGGGTTTGTCGATCATGATCCTGCTGATTCCCGTGATCCTTCTATTCTATGCAGGAGATCCCTCGGAAAAAAATCTCAAACCCTATGGTGCTGAAGAAGAGGATGAAACTGACTCAACCACTGATTCCAAAGCCCAAACCGAGGAATGGACTCTGCGGAAAGCACTCGGAACCCATCAGTTATGGCTGATGGTAGCTTCGATGACCCTTTTTTGGGGACTGGGTTGTTACATGGTACTCGCCCATCAGGTCAAGTTTGCTCAGGACATCGGTTACAGCAGTATCTTTGCTGCCTCGATTTTCGGCCTTTACGGATTGAGTATGGTCGCCGGTCAACTCAGTGCCTCGATTTCTGACAAGATCGGACGTGAATGGGTGCTTGTCACCGGATGCATGCTTTCGATCCTTTCGGTTTTTGCCCTGACCCAGGTTCAAGATACATCCAGCAGTTGGCTGCTTTACGTGTATTCCCTCGGTTTTGGTTATGGTTCCGGGCTTCAGGCACCGATGATTTTTGTCGGGGCCTCCGATTTATTTGCAGGCAAACACTTCGGCGCAATCAACGGGATGATCCTCGCAGGCATGGGAATCGGCGGTTCTCTCGGACCATGGCTTGGAGGTTTTCTCCACGACCTGTTCGGGAGCTATCAGGCCGCTTTCGGGATCGCGATGCTCAGTTTCGCCCTTTCCGCACTGGCTTTTGTGATTGCTGCACCCCGGCGAAGGATCGTTTTAAAACCTGCCTGATTCTGATAATATGATTCAAGCTTTCATTTCCAAAAAAACCGGATGACATGAAAATCGAACTGGCCTATGGAAAAAAGGGGTTGGAATTCGAGATGCCATCCCAGGCCAAACCCGTGGTCATCCGCAAACCTCCCTTCGTGATTCCTGAAGATTCTAACCAGATCATCCGAGAAGCCCTGGAAAATCCAATCGGTGTTCCTCCCCTGGAAACACTTGCTTCCAAGGCCTCAAGTGCCTGTATCCTGATCTCAAGTGCCTGCATCCTGATATGTGACATCACCCGACCTGTCCCCAACGGACTTTTTCTCAGACCTCTGGTGGAAAAACTGGTTGAAGGAGGAATCGCCTTGGAACACATCACCGTGCTGGTGGCAACAGGGCTTCATCGGCCCAACCTCGGAGATGAACTCAGGGAAGTGGTCGGAGATTCCTGGATCATCGAAAAGCTCAAAGTGGAGAATCATGACGCCCGAGACGATGAACAGCATCTGAATCTGGGAACCACCGGGAAACGAGGCACCCCGGTATTGCTGGACCGTCGTTTTGTTGAAGCTGATCTGAAAATCGCCACCGGACTGGTCGAACCGCATTTCATGGCAGGTTATTCCGGCGGAAGAAAAGTGATAGCTCCCGGAGTGGCACATCACACAACGATCCGTACCTTTCACAATGCCCGCTTCATGGAAGACCCTCTGGCAACTTCCTGTAACCTTGAGCAGAACCCCTTGCATGAAGAACAACTGGAAATCGTAGGGATGCTGCAGGGACCGGTACTTGGATTGAATACCGTGATCGACGAGCATCGTCAATTGGCCTATGTGTCTTTCGGGGAAATCATCGAAAGCCACCTGGATGCCGTGAATTACGTTCGGGGAAAAGTGGAAATTCCCGTGGGACGTAAATTCCGCACCGTCGTCACCAGCGCGGCGGGCTACCCACTGGACAAAACCTATTATCAGACCGTCAAGGGGATGGTGACTCCTTTGGACATTTTAGAAGAAGGGGGCAGGCTGATCATCGCTTCCGAATGCTCCGAGGGATTTGGGTCAGATGCCTTCCGCAACGCCCAGAAAAGCCTAGTCGAACAGGGCCCGGATTCTTTTTTGGAAGGAATTTCCAGAAAACCGATGGCAGACATTGATGAATGGCAGACCGAAATGCAGCTCAAGCCGATGCGTGTGGGGAGCGTTCAGTTATATACCACCGGATTGAATGAGGATGAAAAAAGCATCACCGGCGTCGATTCCATTTCCAGCATCAGTCAGGCCATCAGCACCAGCATCGCGGAACAGGACAGTCCCGATGTCGCGGTCATTCCTGAGGGGCCGTACCTCGTCCCTTTTGTCCAATCTCCGATGTAGCTTCATTCTGCCTCGAACTGAGCAGAATGCGGATTGCAGCACAGGCAGCACCGTACCCGTTGTCAATATTACAGACCACCACTCCCGGCGCACAGGAGGACAAACAGGCTGAAAGCGCAGTTTCTCCGTTTCGGCTCGCACCGTATCCGGTGGAGGTGGGAAGGGCAATGATCGCTCCTGGGACCAAACCTCCAAGAACGGTCGGCAGCGCCGCATCCATTCCCGCAACAGCAATCACAACCGGATGCTTGCGGATCTCCTCGACCCTTTCCATCAACCTCCAGATTCCCGCCACTCCCACATCAAAAATCGCCTTGGCACCAAAACCATTGAATTCAAGTGTTCTCAAAGCTTCCCGTGCAACTCCGGCATCCGAAGTGCCTGCAGCAACAACCGCCACTTCCGGAGTATTTTGCTTCATGGGAGAAACGGGTTTTTTGAAAAAGGCAGTTTGGGAAACAGGATCATAATCCAGATCCGAACTGACGTCCTCACTCAGGGCAGAATGTTTTTCTGAGGAAAGTCTGGTCAGTAATAGAGGCGCATTGTTGTTCCAGGCTTCTTCCAGAATTGACTGAATCTGTTCCACAGATTTCTGTAGGCAGAAAATCGCTTCGGCCAATCCGATCCTATCGGTCCGATCCCAGTCGAGCTTGATTTCGGAAGAACTGGAAGTCATGTCTGGAGTTCCGGAATCTTAAAGGCACTTCCACGTTGATAGGCACTGAAACGGACCTTGGAAGAGGGACGGTGCTGAAAACACTCAAGTACCCTTTCTTCAGTCATTTTCTGGTCTTCCAAATCAAGACCGGAAAGCGTTTTAGGATCCATTTGGATCATGATCCCCTGTGCCAGCACCCTGCATCGAACGGTCTTGGGATTGAATTCAGACTGAATCCAGCTTTCCACGGAATCAATCGCTTCCAGGTCAGCACGTTCGATCCGAATCCCTGTTTCCACGCGGCTTGAAAGGCAGGGAGAGGAAGGCAGGCGCGACAGTTGCGGAAGACCTAATTCTGATGCCAGCGCCCGCACATCATCTTTATTAAATCCTGCCTCGACATAAGGATGGCGGACCTGATGATTTTGTGCTGCTTCCAGCCCCGGTCGAAAATCCTGAAGATCATCCGCGTTGGTTCCTGAAACCAGGATGCCGGAAGAAAGTCCCGAAAGGGTCTGGTAAAGATTCGTTTTACAGAAAAAACAACGGTTGAAAGGATTCGCACGGTATTGTTCATCCTCAAATTCTCCTGCATCGACCATTCGAAGACTCCAACCCTCCGCTTCAGCCTGGGTTTCAACTCTCAAAGTTGCCGCTTTCGGTACCGCCGGAGAAATCGCATGGACCAGTTTCACCTGTTCTCGGCCCAGAAGACGGTGGGCGAAACTCCCAAGCGTCATCGAATCCACCCCACCCGAAACTGCAATCGTCAGCTCGCCGTAATTTTTTATAATTTCAGCAAGCGGAAGAGAATGTTCTGTCAGATCAATCCTGGTTCGTTTCATGGTCTCTCAAAACCTGGGTTTCCAAATATTTCCTGTTTTCCTCTCGTTTGGAAAAGCTGTTGAGTGGGGACAGGTCCTCCATTTCAGCCTTGGCCGTCAAACCGGAAGGTCTTCTGGCCAGTTTGACCCGAGAATCATCGATGGTGATCTCCGATCTTTCCAGAATCTTCCTCGATTCTTCACGATAACGGATGCCCAGCGTGGTGGTTTCGTTGAAAACCTTCTCCATCACCGTTTCGGAAGCTTCAGGGCGCGCCAGGATCTGGACTGAAAATACGACCCGCCCCTTCTTTCCATAAACCGGCCATTGGGTCACATCCAACACCCCTTCAGAATCACGGAGATGTTCAAGAGCCACTGCCAGGTCTTCCGAAGTCTGATCATCCACTTCAAATCGGAGGACCGTAATCCGGTCTTCTTCCGGAGACGTTTCTTCAGGTCCAAAAACAAGAACCCGCAAAAGGTTGCTCTTGGTTTTCAGTTTCCTGCTTCCGAATCCCTGACCTGATGAAAGAAGTTTTCTTTTTATGGTCTCGGGCTTCTGGCTCAATCCACGGCTTTCTGTTAAGAACCTCAGGATTGCCGCACCCGTCGGGGTCACCCGTTCCCCGGTTTCACCATCATCATGAAAATCGAAGCCTTTCAGC
>LNZD02000252.1 GCA_001469005.2 SAR324 cluster bacterium lautmerah10 | reverse complement strand
TTTCATCATGCCTGGCTCCATGCTGCCACTTACACCCTCGATCCTCCCCATACGTCGATTGGATTTAGTGTCAAACACCTGATGATCACTGATGTCTCGGGTCAGTTCAAAACCTATGAAGCCAAAGTGGAATTGGATGAGAAAACCAATGAATTAAAAGGGGTGGAGGCCAACATCCGGGTTTCCTCCATCGACACGGAAAATGCGAAGCGGGACGGTCATTTAAAAAGTCCGGATTTTTTTGATGCTGCACAATTTCCCAACATTCTTTTTAAAAGCAGAACCGTCAACAAAATAGGAACGGATGAGTATGAAGTGATTGGCGATTTGACGATCAAAGGCATCACCAAAACCATAACCCTCCGAGGAAAAAATACCGGTTTTATCGACGCAGGAATGATGGGGGGAAAACGTGCAGGCTTTTCCGCAACAGCGATGATCAACCGTAAGGATTTTGGGTTGAATTGGAATCGGAAACTGGATCAGGGAGGTTTGCTGGTGGGCAATGAGGTGACCATCGAATTAAAAATCCAAGCCGTCGCATCCACTTGATTAAATAACCAATATAGAAAAATTCAACTTAACTGAACCATGACAAAAATTGCCATTCTTGAATACTCCCTTTACGGACACATCAACCAGCTTTCACGATCCATTAAAAAGGGGATCGAATCCGTCGGTGTCGAAGTACAACATCTGAGATGTGCCGAGACCCTTCCCTCGGAAGTACTGGAAAAAATGCATGCTCCTCCGAAACCGGAGGATGTTAGGGAATTGACCCCTGCAGACGTGAATGAACTCGAAGGCTTTGACGGGATCATGTTCGGGGTTTCTGCCCGATATGGAGGGATTCCAGCACAAATGAAAACCATCATGGACGCCACCGGAGGACTCTGGCAAAACGGGAAGCTGGTCGGTAAGACTGCAGGGGTGTTTCAAAGCACCGGAACCATGCAGGGTGGACAGGAATCGGTAGCGATGAACTGCATGTCTTTCTTTGCCCACCAGGGGATGGTTTTTATTCCCCTTGGATATATCGATCCAAAGGCGTTTTCTTATGAGGAAATTCATGGAGGATCCCCTTGGGGAAGTGGGACCTATGCCGGTCCGGATGGTTCGAGACGGCCTACCTCCATGGAATTGTCCATTGCCGAGAATCATGGAAGACACTTTGCCAAATTGACTGCAAAGATTTCTGCATAAAAATCGGTTCTTTTAATTTGACTAGCCATTCGATGGCAATCGGTCAGATTAAACCAACGGCACATCAATAAAGAAAGGAATGATGAGAATCTTAATGAACGCTGAACTGTCCACCTCTTATGCTGAATGGAAAAAAGCATACGATGATCATAAATGGGCAAGAGACGAAGCCAACATGAAAGAAATTCTGGTTGGCTGGGGCGAGGAAGATCAAAGAATTCATGTTTGTTTTGAGGTCGAATCTATGGAAGTGATGCAAAAATTCATGGAAACCCATGCAGAAGTCATTGCTTCATCCAGGCACAAACAGGAGACCACCGTAGTAAAAATTCTTTCTGACGCATAAGGTCCACTCACTCAGGTTTCTTTATCGAATCCTGAGGAGAGAAAAGGAATCTCCAAAGTTTTTTTGGGGATTCCTGTATGCATCCGGATGATGGAGGAATCGTATCAGTTATTGTTATCCTTCATCGTTTAAAGAGGATAATGGATTTTTCCTAAACGGATTTTCTTCATTATAAAAATTTCATCAAGGAGTTAGGATTGCCTGAGCAGAAAAAGATCCAAAAAATCATTGCCCCGAGGGAGAAGCATTGGGTTGGAGACGGATTCCATGTCAGCACGATCTTCTCCATGCACTCCGAAGATGTGGACAGCATCAGTCCTTTCCTCTTGATGGACCATGCTGCACCCAGATATTTCCCGCCAACCCAACAAAAACTCGGGGTAGGAGAACATCCTCACCGGGGTTTTGAAACCGTGACCTTTGCCATCAAGGGGGAAGTGGAGCATCGGGATTCCGGGGGAGGAGGAGGCACGATCACCACCGGAGGGATTCAGTGGATGACTGCAGGCTCAGGGGTGGTCCATGATGAGTTCCATTCACGGGAGTTCTCGGAAAAAGGCGGTGATTTTGAGATGATCCAGCTTTGGGTCAACCTGCCCTCCAAATTCAAAATGACCCCGCCGCGCTATCAGTCTTTTGCGGAAGCCGATTTCCCGGTCCACCGTCTGGAAAATCCAGGAATCACGGTTAAGGTCATTGCCGGAAGTTTTGAATCGGTCACCTCCCCGGTCCAAACCTTTTCTCCGATCAACATCTACGAAATCAATGGGCCTTCCCAATCCCAGTTGGAATTTCCACTCCCGGTAGGCAGCAATACCCTGGTTTTTCAACTCTCCGGGAATTCCACCCTCGGCAACCAGACCATTGACAAGGGAAACCTCGCCATCCTCGGAAGATCAGGTGATTCCCTGAATTTGGAATTGAACGAGGAGTCCAAAGTGATGATCCTCAATGGAGAACCGCTCGGGGAACCGGTTGCCGCCTATGGGCCTTTTGTGATGAATACCCGCCAGGAGGACAGTTGATCGATCAGCCTTAGCAATTTTAAACCTGCCATCCCGACTTGCCCTCATTCTGGAAATGATCATCGGTTGAATCAAATCCCCGCTGAACCGGAGAGGACAAAGGCGCCATAGACTGAGGGAGAAGCCCCTGAATTGCGAAGGGAGTTCCGTGCCGCAAGCCAGGCCTGATCAAAACGTTTTGTGTTTTGAAACTGCTGATAAAATTCATTCATGAACTGACGGGCGCCCTCGTCCTCCACAGGCCAAAGACTGCTTAGCACCGCCAACGAGCCTCCCAGATAAAAGCTTCGGGTGAGTCCCTGCAGGTCTTCTCCTGCCAGGGTTTTGCCAAGCCCGGTTTCACAGGCTGAAAGCACGACCAGTTGGGCGGGAAGGGGATCCATCAGCAGATCTGCGGCAGTCACCGCTCGGGCTTTGCCTGATTCAGTCAGGATGAAGGCTGAACGTAAAGGATCCAGGTCATTATAAACACCGTGGGTGGCAAGGTGGAGAATCGATGTGCCCTTTCCAACCTGGGTTTGGAGTGCTTCCAGCGTCGCTTCTTCGTGAAGCAGGGGAGAAGTTCCGAAGAGCTTGGCAACATCTCTGGATTCCAATTCTGCTGCCGGTAAGGGTTCCATTTTTCCACCGAACTGAGGATTTCCGATGATGACCGGTGGTGAAAGGGACTCAACTTTTTGGGACTTACGAAGCAGCCATCCCCCGGTAGGCAGGATCACGACTGGTGCCATCTCCTCCAGAAGCCCCCAGGGCATAAAGTGAAATGTTCCTGAAGGAACCACGTAGATTCTTTTTTCGGCACTCCAAAGAGGATCGTCCATCATTTCATTCAGCACGCTCGTGATGTCTTCTTCTTCTTCCGGAATACCTACCGAGTCCCGGAACTCCTGGAGAATTTCCTTCAATTCTGAATCGCTCCAGTTCAAGGAAGTGAAGCTGATCTTCTTGGATTCAATGTTGAAAAGACGAATCGGCTGATCGGATGGTCCCGGAAGGACATAAATCATTTTTTCTCCAGGTTTCAACTTTTCCTGAATTTCCGACAAGTCAAAGGTGGTGATGCTGAATGCCTGGACCCAATCCGGATAATCCTGTTCAAGATTTTCCAGGATTGTCGCTCTTCGGGAAACCAGGGTTTCCATGGATTGAGAAGGTCGTTTCCTTTCAGAAGAATGATCCTGAGAAATGGATTTGAGCAGTCTGGAACGGACAATGTCCTGATCAATTTTCTGAAGTTCCTGAATTTCCGGAAGAGAGTCCATAACCGTCAGACGTTCGGTCATCAGGTCCACAAATGCCCGCGCCCTTCCCCGCTCAAGATCTTCAAAGAGTTGGGATGGATTTTTCTGTTGCCAGTCAAGATCAATCAGGAACTGATCGATATACGACTTTCCGATGCCGAAGCGGGTGCGGGCTCTGTCACTGGAGAGGGTTCCCGAAGCCTGTTCCAATGCCAACTGGGCTGCACGGTATGAAGCTTCAGCCGACTCCATTTTTTTCTGACCTGCCTGGGCCTCACCAAGCAGTGCAGCAATCCGCCAAATTAAGTCGAAGGCTTCCAACTTTTCTGCCAGGTCAAGTGCGCTTAGGGCCTGTTTCTCGGCTTGTTTCAGCCTGTTGGCATTCAGCAGGCTTCGCGCTTTAAATGCTTCCACCAGCAATTCTCCATACCTGTATCCTATGGCCTGGAATCCCTTTGTGGCTTGATTCAATTCCTTTGGAATGGATTTGGTGTTTTCCGCGAGTTCCAGTTTGGCAGCACCGAAAAATGCAAGATTTAAGGATCTGCCGTAGATGCTTTCCGGAGAACGGACAAAGAAAAGACTGTAAAGAGGATGTTGTGCTACATACTCCAGTCGTTGGTATTCGAGCTCAGTTGCTTCCAGCCATGGAAGTGATTCTTGAATTCGGTTTTCCAACACAAGTGACGACGAAAACGCGGTCATACTTTGGAGTTTGGAGGTTGAATATGCGATCAGTTGGCTCATGTTTTCGGGCGGCAACGGGTATTCCACAGGAAACTCCCAGTCACTTAATGAAATTAGGATTGGGGTGACCTGGCGGCGTGCCTCTTCGAACTTGCCCATCCATACCAGAATTTCCCCACGGAATGCAGGGGCAATCAGTGCATTTCCAAGGAATAGCCGTTCCTTTTTGACAACCTCATCCACCAGATCGAGAGCATCGGCTGCACGTCCCATCTGCAACAGGACCCGAAGGCGGTACATTCCTATCTCCCATGCGGCTCCGGGTGTTGGATCATTTGCTTCAGCTTCTCTGAGTTTGTTCAATGCTCCTTTTCCATCACCAAGGCGGCTCATCTGAACCGCCTCCACCCAGGCAGCGTTCATCTTTTGCCCAAACGGTGTCAGAGTCCCAGGTTGTGGGAGCCAGTCCACCGGCTCTGGATCAGGAATTTCAAGGGGGAGAAATTTCAGGGGGGGAGGACTTTGGACCAGCTGCTCTGCATCATTTTGGGATGCTGGCCCCAGAATGGAAACCTCTGGAAGCGGAACGATACTGGTACATCCTCCAAAGGCGAACAAAAGAATCCACAACCTATAGTACAATCGAGTCATCTATTCGAAATAATATTCATAAGATGAAACTTTATTATCTTTGCTAATGAGTTCCAGTTTTAGTAGTAGACAAAAATATCTTCAAAGACCATTTCAGTACTGAAATCAAACAAAGAGGACATAGGAATTGATTTAAATGGTAATAACTTTATCGGGATTCACATCAAGTTCCGCCAAAATCTCAGGGTTAATGATTTTCCTATTTTACCCTGAAGATCCTTTTTCTAAGACTCCACCTACTTCTCTGCAGATATCTCAGATAAAGATGTGAATTATTGTATCAAGGTTTTATATAAAAATTGGGAAATTAAGGTATCCCAACCCCTTTGAGGGAATTTATATTAAGGGAGGGACGTAAACAAAAGCGATTCTGCACTCCTGACAACGTCTCCTTACATGTGAGATTTTATTTGAAATCTTTTGAACTTCCATTGGATCGTCCAAGTTATTTTGGAGCTTCTTCTTCAACGGGTTGGGCATGTTGATACCTTCCGGTAATGGTTGAGTAAAAGGTTTTAATCTCCTCCATATCCGTCTGATAATCTCCGGTGGGATAGAACAGAGGTCCTAGACCTCCGACTTTTCTTTGATAATCAAGAAATCCGAGCACAATGGGAACATTCGCTCCATGGG
>LNZD02000251.1 GCA_001469005.2 SAR324 cluster bacterium lautmerah10 | reverse complement strand
GTGAAGAATACTCAAAAGCCGGCAAGTTTTGTTCATCAAATGAAACGGGGAGTTTGGAGTGATGGTATGCATTTTGAAGCAATGCTATTGAAACCCAACGGAATATTAAGATGCTGGACACCAAATCTCTGAAGCTCGAGAAAGACACTGATGGAAAAGTTTCGTTGAGCGAGGTCATTGATCTGCTCAAGGAACTTCAGCACGAAGTGCACTGCAGTGTTCAACAGATCAAAACCGAAAAAGCCCGGAAAAACCGACAGAAGCTTTACGGAACCCCTAAAAGCTCTCAACGTAACCGCGGTTCCCATTTAAGATTGATCTCTGGAAACGACCGATCAAATCAGGAAATACAGAAGACCCATGAAGTTTCCGCTATGGGTTTTCAGCATCAGGCTCGAGAAAACACACCAGCAACCGAAACAACCTTAAAGCAGGCAACCAATATCGCAGAATTGAATTTAAATCATGCGGTTCCTGAAATGGAGGAACTGCAGGAAATCATCGGCCTGCTCGACAAACTCGAAGAGTGAACATCATATCCTCTTCATATCCCTCAGTCTTTTCCGGTAAGATTCCACTTCCTCTTTAGTCACCTCAATCCCTAGTTGACTGGCGCTTTCCAGGACTTTGGAATCGCTGATTTTCGGATTTTCCTTGAAGAGTTCAAAAAGGAAGGCGAGCACGGAAGAATCCAGCTTGCGGTAGGCGGGTTCCTTCAGGGCTTCCAGAGCTTCAAGACTCAAACGATAGGCCTGGGCTACTTCTTTCCAGGAATACTCTTCGAGCATTTCCCGGATTTCTTTGCGTTCTTTCTGTGATAGCTGCTCTAATCTGCGGGGGACCTCGATCCCTTTTACCTTGCACCAACGGAGTAGGGTTGAGGTTTTGATTCCCACCCCTGACGCCAATTCCTCAGGATCTTCACCTGCTTCAATACGGCCCAGGAGGACTTCCTTTTCTTCTTCCGAAAGACGTTTTCTGGCAGAGGTGCTTTTTTTGGATTCCAGCAGGCCTGCATTGCGGGCGATGTTCCGTACCTTTTTTTCAGGAACTTGGAATTCAGACGCGATTTCCGCGACTTTCCGTCCCCGATCCAATTCGATAGCGATTTGGATTTGCAGCAGATCTTCGGTTGGTGCAGGATCTTTAGGAGGCATGAATCAGAAGGATCGCACTATAAATGGGAGATTCTTCCATTAAACGCCATGCATCCTTGCTTAACAAGATGCTTCAGATTGATCCGTATCCAACATTAATTATTTGATCCAACAACGGACCGATGAACACGGAAGACCCCCATACGGAAACATTGATACCGCTCCAAAAACATCTTTTTGACATTCCTTCCGAGATAACCTATCTCAACTGCTGTTACATGAGCCCGCAACTGCTCAGTGTCAGTGAAGCCGGCCGGCAGGCCTTGTTTCGGAAACAACGCCCCTGGAAAGTCACGATTCCGGATTTTTTTGAAGAAACAGAAAAAACCCGGGGACTCTTTGCCGAATTGATCGAGGCAGAGCCAGGTGATATCGCCATCATTCCTGCCACCAGCTACGGAGTCGCAGTTGCAGCAAAGAATCTTGAAGTTGCACCCGGGTCAAAAATCCTCATGCTTCATGAACAGTTTCCTTCCAATGTTTTGGGTTGGCAGGAACTGGCTCAATTGAAGAATGCAAAAACAATTTTCCTCAAAGATCCCTCGAATTCAGGCTGGACTGAAATCATTCTCGATGCCATTGATGAATCAACGTCCATCGTGGCGCTTCCCCATGTCCATTGGAGTGACGGAAGAATGATCGATCTTCCCAAAATTGGTCATCGTTGTAGAGAGACAGGTGCTGCTTTGGTTCTGGATTTAACTCAGTCTCTTGGGGCAATGCCTTTTTCAGTGAAGGAAGTTCAGCCCGATTTTTTGATCGCTTCCACTTATAAATGGCTTCTTGGCCCCTACAGCATGGGATTCCTCTATGCCGATCCCAAACATCACCAGGGAAAACCGATCGAATTCAATTGGATCCAACGGAAACACAGTGAAGATTTTACGGGTTTGGCCCGTTACGAAAAGGAGTATCAACCTGGAGCCCGACGTTTTGACGTGGGTGAACGGAGTAATTTTATGCTGATGCCGATGGTCCATGCAGCGCTGCAGCAGATCCTTGAATGGCAAGTTCCGAAGATCAGCAAGACACTCAACAAGCTCACCAGCGAAGCCGCAAACTGGGCTGAACAAATCGGTCTTCAGGTAGCAGCAGCAGATCAGCGAGGACCGCATTTCTTTGGTGTCGGTTTCCCGGATGGGATTCCTGATGGGCTTTTGGAATCACTTTCCAAGGAACAGGTTTTTGTCAGTATCCGTGGAAAGTCCATGCGGGTTTCTCCTCATCTTTTCAACAATCTTCAGGATCTTGAAAAATTGTTTGCGATCTTGAAGCATCAGTTGGGCTAAAAACGAGGATAAATTTTTCGGGGATTCCATTCTTTGCATGCTCTTATGTCTTGATTCCTGGAAATATTTCATGAAGATTGCATTGAATTTTGCGACCTATTTTTTCAAATATTTGACCCAATTAAAGAGTTCCCATGGCAGAAGAAGCGGCTGAAGAAGCAAAAGAAGAATCCGCAGAAGAAGCTCCAGCTGAGGAAAATAAAGCGGAAGCCACTGAAACTCCTGAGGCCAAAACCGCTCAGGAAAAACCGAAGGCAGACGAAGATCTTCCTCTTTCGGTGGAAGAGATGTTTGGAATCAGACTCCAGCCTGCCTTCATTGAACGGCTCAGCGATAAGGGAAAAACATGGCTTGCCAAAGCAATGATCAATATGCTGATTGCGGATAAGGTGATTGATCAAAGTGAAATGTGTTACCTCGAAGATGCTCTTGGTTTGGTGAATTCTGATGAGGAACGTGCGGCTCTGATGGAAACAGCGAAAAAACGGGAGGTGACTCCGATGGAAAACCTGAATACCGACCGTATGTATGCCGGGCATTTTTTCTATTATCTGGCAATGATTGTTGCTGCGGACGGGAAAGTCAAAACTTCGGAAGTCAATTATCTGATGAAGATCTGCGGCAAGTTGGGATTTCCTCCCCGTTCTGCCAAGGATGTTCTTCGCTGGGCAACCGATCTCGTCAAACTGAATAAAGAACGGGGGCAGATGGTTGACGGGTTTCGCCACGTTTCTCCTGTTTTTGCAGAAAGTTAATCCGTCATAATTCCCCTGAGACTTTTCTGCAACCTTCCCGAGCCCATTTAGTTTCGTGGAGTGATGGGACCGATTCCTCCCATCAAGGAGGAATTGTGTTTTTCCATTGATCTAAAAAAATCAGAAAAAAGAATGATTCAACTGTTGCTGCCCGAACACATGCAGCCCCAAGAATTGCGCAAAGAACTGCTCGAATTGGATCCGGGATTGAAGATCGGGATTGGGCCTGAAAAGGAATCTCCGGAAAAGGTTGAATTTGTTGTGATTTGGAATCAACCCCATGGAACCCTTCGGCCTTACCGGAACTTGAAGGCCATCTGTGTTTATGGACACGGAGTGGACAGTGCTCTTCAGGACCCTGAACTTCCTCAGGAAGTCCCAATATTCAGGCTGGCAGATCAGACCATGGCGCTTTGGATGAGCGAATACCTGCTTACCGCCGTGCTCATGCACCGGCGTCAGATGGTGATGCACATCAGGGAACCGGAAAACATTCCTTGGGGACGAACGGTCCGCCTGGAAGGAAATCGGGTCGGTATTCTTGGGCTGGGTTTTCTTGGACAGGATGCTGCAAAACTGTTCCTTAAACTGGGGTTCGAAGTTTGGGGCTGGAGTCGATCTCCAAAAACCCTAGCCGATGTTTCTTGTTTTCACGGAAATGAAGGACTCGATGAAGTCCTTTCCAACAGTGATTTCCTGATTTCCCTTCTTCCCTTGACTTCAGAGACTGAAAATCTGCTGGATCTCAAGAGCATGAAAAAAATGAAGAAAGGAGCGTACCTGATCAACGTGGGGAGGGGGAAAGTGTTGGTTGAAGAAGCCTTGATCCAAATGCTGGACGAATCCCATTTATCCGGTGCTTGTCTCGATGTGTTCCGCCAGGAACCCTTACCACAAAATCACATTTTTCGGAAACATCCGAAAATCCTTGTCACTCCCCATAATTCAAGCAGCACCCCTGCTAAATCTGTGGCTCCCCAGATTCTGGAAAATTACAAGAATCTAAAGCAGGACCGTCCTCTCAAGAATCTTGTCGATCTTCGGCGGGGTTATTGAAACCCTTAGCCTGGTTTTTTTCCTTAACGGTGAATCAAAGTAATCTTTTAAACCTCTATGTTTATGGATTCTGCGACTTCACCTTCGGCTCCGCGCAGAATGACAGGTCAGAGGCATACTGCGAAGGATGAAAGTTTTAAGATCAAAGAATCCAATCCAAAAGGAAATCTGTTGCTATGTGCATTAATTTTGGATTGATGTTATGCGCATAGGTATTGGGTTGATGCTAAGCACATTGGTATTGGGTTGATGTTG
>LNZD02000250.1 GCA_001469005.2 SAR324 cluster bacterium lautmerah10 | reverse complement strand
CTTTGAGTGTATGCTTTCTTGATTCATTCTTTTTGAAATATAGTCCTTCCCTAATGTCGGATTCTGTCTTTTGAGCCCAATTCCTTGCATCGGTGAGCCTCGAAAAGGTTTTGAATACAGGTGGACTTCCTTTGACTCTAATTTTAACCGTATAGGAAGGTTTCCCGTTTTTTTCTCTGGTTTGAATACTTGCCATAAGTTTCTTAATTTATGAGGAGTTTTCAGGCTAAACCAGGAAGAGATGATTAGCAAAGAAAATCATGACTTATTTTTCACATATGTAACTGATATTGCACAGGTTTCACAAGATGCTCAAGATGCACATGTAAACATCATACAAAGCGTAAATTTGGTAAAGTCACTGATCTAATAGATTGGAAAAATCTCATTTCACCCATGAGGCTATTCTAGCCTCAGAAAGTGCCTGGTAATGAATTTTTTCCTGAGTGGAACGAAAGTGGAACTTTGAGGGGGATCACCAGTATTCCGTACCCGACTTTTGGCCTGTCAGACGTTGCAAATACTGGTGGGTCGGCTGGGACTCGAACCCAGGGCCACCTGATTAAAAGTCAGATGCTCTACCAACTGAGCTACCGACCCACGGAAGGGTTATTTATTTTCCAGCAATGGGAGTGATTGTCAATGAGATTCTGGCATTCACTCCAGGTTTTCCAGCGATTCGATCAGCTTGTCTGCAATTTCCCGAAATGCCTGGGTTGCAGGAGAATTTCTTTTACGGTTCATCAAAGGGGTTCCGCTATCGCCACCTTCCCTGACTTCGAGTTCGATGGGGATTGAGCCGAGGAAGGGTGCCCCGATTTTCTCACTCGCTTTCTTCGCTCCATTGGAACTGAAGATTTCGGTTGTTTTCTCGCAGTGAGGACAGACGAACTGGCTCATGTTCTCGATCATCCCGACAATATCGATATCGACTTTGGAAAACATATTGACGGCCTTGACTGCATCCAGCAATGCAACATCCTGAGGGGTGGATACGATCACCGCCCCTGCGACTTCACAGAGTTGGGAAATGGAAAGCTGGACGTCTCCGGTTCCAGGAGGCAGATCGATGAGCATGAACTCTCCACCGGGCCACTCGGTATCCCTCAGCATCTGCTCGATCGCCTGATGCACAATCGGTCCACGCCAGACCACCGACATGTCTTCTTCCACCAGGTTGCCGATGGATAAGGCTGAGATATCGTATTTGTAGATGGGCCTGATCTTTGGCCCCTGGAACCTTGGTTTTTTCTCACGGGTTCCGAGCATGATGGGAAGGCTCGGGCCATAGATATCGGCATCGAAGAGACTGACAGAATGGCCTTTCTGAGCCAACGAAAGGGCAAGATTGACGGCAACGGTGGATTTTCCGACCCCCCCTTTGCCGCTGGCAATAGCGATCACCGCGTCATAGTTTTGCAGGTAGGCCGTTCGACGGGGCTGTTGGACCGGGCGTTGAGGCTGTTGGGTGTCGGCCTGTTCCTCATCCGGTGGAGGATTCGCGAGGACCTCGACTGCCACTCTTTCAATCCCATTCAGGTTTTGGATCACCTTCTCAACTTGATCCGGAAGATTCTTGCGCAATGAAGAGTCTTCTGGAAGGATCAGGGTAATTTTGGCAAAATCATTGTTGACCAGACAACTGTGGACGATTTCCGTATCCATCAGCTTTTGCCCTGAACCCTCCAAAGTAATGGTGTCCAGGGCATTTTCAAACTGCTGTTCTAAGGTTTCCATGAAAGATGATAAGAAGGGTCAAAAAAAGTGGGCATGTGAATAAAGAAACAGTATATCCCCTGAAATCCCTGGCGCAAACCTTAAACGGGCAACTGCTGCATGCGGATCCTTCCGAATCGGCAGGGTCTGTTTGTATTGATAGCAGAACCCTTCAAAAAGGCGACTGGTTCGTATGCATCCGCGGAGAACGGACCGATGGGCATCTTTATCTTCAGCAGGCACTGGAGCAAGGGGCTTCCGGAGCCGTCGTTCAAACCGAACGGATTCCAGAATCACTGCTTCACACCCCTTTCCCCCAAATCCGGGTTGCAGATCCCAACCTGGCCCTGCGGGAATGGGCATCCCTGGCACGGGAACAATATTCCGGGAAAGTGCTGGGGATCACCGGAAGCAACGGGAAAACCTCAACCAAGGAATTACTGTCACGGCTTTGCCTGATAATTGATAAAAACACTCATGCCACCCGCGGAAACCTCAATAATTTATTCGGGGTCCCGCTAACCCTGCTTCGTGCCAATCCAAAAGCCCGATGGTGGGTCATCGAGATGGGCACCAACCAGTTCGGGGAAATCGGTGAGCTTTCCAGAATTTCGAGACCTGATGGAGCCATCCTGACTTCCATCGCCGAAAGTCATCTGGAATTCCTGAAAAATACCGAAGGGGTGGCTGCTGAGAAAAGAGACATCATGGCGGGCATGTCTCCCGGTTCTTCATTGGTTGTCCCCGCCGACTTGAAACATTTGGATCTGGTCCAGGAAAAGGCAAAGCAGCAAGAGATTCGAATCGTTCGTTATGCTTTGGAGGATCAAAATCAAAAGGCAGAGTGGACCGTTAGCAGGAACATTACATCAGAGGGTTTCAAAGGATTTGAACTGTTTGGAGAAAACTTTACATCCGGGGCACTCCATCCGCTTCAGCTTCGTAATCTGACTGCGGCACTGGTCCTTCTTTATGAAAACGGCGTGGATGCAGAACAACTTCAGCAGGCAGTGTCCGGACTCGATTTCCAGGTCAGCGGACGTTTTGAATGGAAACGTCTCGATGAGGGTTGGCTCATTGATGACAGTTACAACGCCAATCCCGGATCATTCCGGGGTGTTCTGCAGTCCATCCGTTTTATGCATCCGAAAACACCCCTCATCGCTGTCATAGGCCCGATGGCGGAGCTTGGCGAAAATGCGGAACAATTTCACTCAGAAGTCGGAGAAGTCATTTACCATTCAGGCTGCAAAAAACTGCTGGTTCTCGGAGGTGATCTCGGTGAGTCTTACCTGGAAGGATGGAAAAACGCGGGAGGTCCAAAAGAGGACGCGAAGCGTTTCGAATCATTGGAGGAACTCCAGAATGATTTTCAGCAGGATTGGGATCAAAAAAGCATCGTTTTGGTCAAGGGTTCCCGTTCTGCAGCAATGGAACGTTTTGTCAAAGCCATCCTGAACCATGAATCAGAATAATTTTTCATCAAGGAGACCATGAATCAAATCATCAACCGTCAAATCCAACTTGCCTCAAGACCGCAAGGAAAGCCTAAAACAGAAGATCTGAAGCTGGTTGAAGAAGCGTTAAACGAAACTGCGGAAGGACAGGTTCTGGTCCGAAATCATTTTCTCTCATTGGATCCCTACATGAGGGGAAGGATGAATGCCTCAAAGTCCTATGCCAAAGCGGTTGAAGTCGGTGAAGTGATGACCGGAGGCACCGTGGGAGAGGTCGTGGAATCACGACACACGGATTTCAAGACAGGGGACATGGTGGTCGGCAACGGAGGCTGGCAGGAATACTCTCTGATTGACGGAGCACTATGCAGGAAAGTTGATCCCTCCTGGCCTTCGCCTTCACTCGCCCTTGGAGTATTGGGAATGCCCGGGGTGACGGCTTACACAGGATTGGAAAACATCGGCAAACCCAAGGCGGGAGAAACCCTCGTGGTGGCGGCGGCTTCCGGAGCAGTGGGCGCCGTAGTGGGTCAGATTGCGAAAATTCGTTGCGCACGTGCAATAGGTATCGCCGGATCCGACGAGAAATGCCAATACGTCAAGACCACGCTTGGTTTTGACGAATGCCTCAATCACCATGACCCAGCCTTGTCGGTGAAATTGAAAGAAGCCTGTCCTGACGGAATCGATGTCTATTTCGAAAACGTTGGAGGAAGGGTGTTCCAGGCCGTCCAGCCTTTACTAAACGACTTTGCCAGGATTCCGGTTTGCGGCTTGATTGCCCATTATAACGACACCCAACTTCCCGATGGGCCGGATCCGACTCCGAGACTGATGCGGGATATACTGGTCAAACGCCTCACCTACCGTGGTTTCATTGTCTGGGATTTTGCCTCCCAGGAAAACGAGGCGCTCAAAACCCTGGCGGCATGGATCGCGGAGGGAAAACTCCAATACCGTGAGGATTTCATCAACGGGCTGGAACATGCGCCCCAGGCTTTTTTCGGCCTGCTCCAGGGGAAAAATTTCGGGAAATTGTTGGTCCGCCTCCATTGATGGATCCCGAAGAGTTTCCCGATTTCGGACCGATTCTCGAAGAGGCCTGCAAAGAACAGTTGAAGGAGGTTTTACCAGAAAACCTTTTAGAACCGTTACAGAAGGGCTTCTCAGAATTGTTTCGGCTCTGTCAAACCCCGGAAGATGAACTCATCCTGAAAAAATGTTTCAGGGTCGTAAGGCGGGCTGGGATCCCCCTGCAAATTCCCAAAGCCAGGGTCGAACTTCCTGTCCTTCAAATCCTCCGCCTGCTTCATTTGGGTTTCCGTTTAGGAAAGGTTGATTCCCGTTTTGAAATCCGAATCAACTCTGGTCAACGGGTGCCTATGCTGAATGGAAATCCGATGCCTGAAGATCAATGGCAAGAACCTATGCCCTGTGTACTTAAGCACGAAGCACTGAGTGTGCTTTATCAGTCGGGACAAGAGGCACTGGTTTATTTGGAAAACAATCCGCCTGATGATAAAAAACAGAAGATCCTCAAACAGCAATTTCGGAAGAAACTCGAACCGGTTTTTTATGGAACGGTTCCGCCTTCTCCCTCCAGACTTCTCCGGCCTCCTACAGTTCCCTTGGGGCTTTCCCTTTTTGACCAGCCTGAATTCCCCGGCGATTCGATGCTTACGGAAACGTCGAAACAGGTGCTGAAACTGCAGGAAGCATCCCAAGCGCCTTCACTGTTCAACCCGGAGCAATCTGATCTGTTGAGGGATTTTGAATCGACCTTGGTAATCTTGCTTGACATCAGTGCCTCCACTTCCGAACACTCCCTTTTCAAAGTTTCCCAGATCGCCTGCAGTTCCCTGATGACCTTGTTGCGGAGAAAACTGAAAAAGACCCAAATTTTTGTGATCCCCTACAACGATCTTCCTTCGCGTCCTCTCGAAACCTTGGAAGCGTTCATTCCTCCCGCAGGAACCACCAATTATGAAGCCGCCTTTGCCTCTGCACAGGAATGTATCCGTGAAGAGAAAAAGCCGGGCATGGTGATCAATCTCACGGATGGCCTTCCGGACCGTATCGACAAAGCGTGCAGGGCAGGAAGTTGGTTTCCACGAAGAGGAATATCGTATTCACAAATCGTCTTCGGGCATGTGGATCATCAGGATGAGTTGATTGAGGAACTGATGATCCGGGAAGGGCTTCTTCCCAAACCAATGAATTCTTCCAGGTTTGAGAAATACATCTCCTACTTCACCCAGGTCGCCGAGGCTTGTCAGGGAAATCAGATGGTGATCTGGATGGTTGATCTGCTTCCCCAGGCATTGCTTGCATTAACGGATCTTTCCCTCGCAACCCAATGGCTTCTGCAGGACCCCGTCCGGGCGGAAGAACTTCAACAAACGCTGCTGATCCATGAAATTTAAAATTCAGGAAGCGGAGTCCCATCATCGTGACGCGGTTTTGAAACTCCTTCCGAGGCTGGCAGATTTCCCAATTCCCAAGGAACGTAAGCCCGAGGAATTCTGGCAGGGTGATGCGGTTTTGGTCAAACAACACTTCGATGAAAAAAACAGGGACACCAGGATCTGGATTGCAGTCGATGAAACAGATCATATTCTGGGAACCCTTTTGCTCCGATTCAATCAGGATCCCCTGAATGAACAAACCAATGCCCATGTGGAGGGGCTTGCGGTAAGTGAGCAAGCTGAGGGCAACGGAGTGGCCAGCCAGCTTCTGGAAATGGCTGAAGCGGAAACCCGAAAACAGCAGGCGTTCAGTCTCTCGCTCAATGTCTTCTCAAACAATGAGCGGGCCCGATCCCTTTACCGAAAATTCGGATTTGATGAGGAGATGATTCGCTGCATCAAGCGATTCTGAGAAATTCATCCCGATCTGCGTCTCTCCCCGATCGGTTCCATTCCCATAAACGTAAAGTGAAAGTAAATGACTAAAACGTCATCCTTTTTTCATGAAATTTTAGAGAATGACCATGACACTCAAAGCAGTTATCTTTGGCTCCATCGGGAGCTTTTCAGAAACCTCACGCATTCAATTGGAATCATTCAATGAGGCACTCTCGCAAAATGGCCTTAAACAGCAATGGGACGAAAAAGAATATATCGAGTTTCTCAAAATCCAGGGAGGTTTAAACCGATTAAAACAAGTTTTTCCGGAAAGCAGTCCTCAGGTACTTGAAAAAATCCACTCCGATAAAACCCGGCTTTTCCAACAAAAATTGGCTGAAGGAGAATCCTTCCTGCGGACTGGATTTGAGGCATTCTGCGAAATGCTTTTGCAGAACAACATTCTTATCGGATTGGCTTCAACCACTTTTCTGGACTCAATTGATGCGATTCTGAAAAGTTTGAATACCATTTCTAGGGAGAACTTTGCTTTCATAGGGCATCAGGGATTGACCCAACGTCAAAAACCCGATCCCGAAATATACGAAATCGCACTGAGGGAAATGGGAGTGAAGAAAGACGAAGTTCTGGCCTTTGAGGATACCCGCTTAAGCTTGATGTCTCCGATTCACGCAGGGATTAAAACCATTGCCATCCCCGGCGAACTGAGTAGCGGTCAGGATTTTTCTGAAGCCACACTTGTGATCCAACAATACTCCGATCTTGATCTGGAACGACTCAATGAAATTTTGCTTTCCTGAATAAAATCAAAGAGCTAAGAGAAAATATACAGTCCGTCTTCATATGTTTTTGGAAATTGATGATCTGCATGGAATCAAAACATTTTCACATCAAAGAACTTGACATAATTCACTTTCAGATGTGTGATAGCGTCTTTTTTCAACTTTTTGAAGGAGCCTTAAGATGCATATCCAAATCATCAATTTCAATCTTTCCGGAATTTCCCGTTCCGAATACGAAGCCGCAGCAGCAGAGGCAGCCCAACCAATTTCCGAAATGCCCGGTTTGATTTCAAAACGATGGCTGGCCAATGAGGAAACCAACACCTACGGCGGGGTTTATTTTTGGGAAACCAAACAGCATATGCAGGACTGGATGGACTCCCAGATTTTCAAGGATATCGGGGCCAATCCGGCATTTGCAAACGCCAAGGTCACAGATTTTGAAATGATCGAAAGCCTCAGCGCCGTCACCCGAGGAGTTTAAAAGTTTAGATTTGATAATCAGGCAGGAACCGCTTGCAGGTGGGTTTCAGGAGCCTGGGGTTCCCTGAACTGTAAGCGGGCGAGCTGGGAATAGAGTTCGCAGGAATCCATCAGTTCTCGATGAGTTCCAAGGGCGACCAACCTTCCCTGGTCCAGAACCGCAATCTGATCTGCGTCGATCACCGTCGAAAGACGATGAGCAATCACAATACTGGTCCGGTTGCGCATTAAGTCATCAAGTGCCTGTTGGACCATCCGTTCGCTTTCGGCGTCAAGAGCACTGGTCGCCTCATCGAGCAATAGCAACGCCGGGTCCTTGAGAAGTGCCCTGGCAATCGCAATCCGCTGCCGCTGTCCGCCCGAAAGCCTGACCCCTTGTTCTCCCAAAAAGCTATCGTATTTTTGAGGAAGTCCCTCAATGAACTCGGTAGCAAAAGCCTTTTCAACCGCATTGCGGATCTCATCCCCGGAAGCTTCGGGTTTCCCGTAACGCAAGTTCTCTTCAACGCTTGCACTGAATAAAACCGGTTGCTGGGGAACCAGGGCAATGTGACGGCGCAAATCCTCGAGTGACAGATCCCGCAGATCGATGCCCTCAAAACAAATGCTGCCCTGCTGGGGATCGTAGAACCGTAACAGCAGGTCAAGCAGGGTAGACTTGCCCGCGCCACTCGGCCCTACCAATGCCATGGTCATCCCGGATTCAACCTCAAGCTGGATGCCATCGAGGGCTTTCTGCTCTGGTCTGGAGGGATAGCTGAAACCCAAATTCTGAATGGAAACCGCTCCCTGGATCTTTCCGGGAAGACGCTTCGGCCGTTGGGGATCCTGGATCAGAGCTTTGGCGTCCAATAATTCGAGAAGCCTCTCGGTGGCTCCTGCTGCCCGCTGGAGATCACCATAAACCTCACTGATGAATCCCACCGCACTGCCCACAATCACGGCGTAAAAAACAAATGCTGCCAACTCACCGGGACTGATTCTTCCTTCGAGGACATCCATTCCTCCAACCCAGAGCATCGATCCAATCGAGCCCAGCACCAGCAGGATCACAATCGCAATCAGCACCGCACGCTGGCGGATCCGTTGGATACCGGTACGGAAGGCATTTTCGGCATGTCCATTAAACTGCCGGACATCCTCTGCCTGATGGTTGAATCCCTGGACAATCTTGATATTCTGCAGAGCCTCTCCCACAAAAGCTCCTACTGTGGCCACCCGATCCTGACTGCTTCTTGAAAGTCGCCGGACCCTCCTCCCGAAAATAATAATCGGAACAACCACCACCGGAACCACTGCCAATACCGTTGCGGTCAGTTTGGGGTTGATCCAGAACAACCACCCGATGCCTCCAATCAGCATCAATCCGTTTCGCAATGCAATAGACAGCGAAGAACCGATGACGGTCTGCAGAACCGTGGTATCCGCAGTAATTCGGGCCTGGATCTCACCGCTCAGGTTGGTTTCAAAAAAGGCAGGATGAAGACGGATCAGATGCCGGAATACGGCAACCCGGAGGTCCGTGCTGACCCTTTCCCCGATCCAGGAAACCAAGTAAAACCGGGTAAAGGTCCCAAGGGACATCAAAAACACCAGTCCGGTAAAAAACATCAGCGTCAGGGTCAACTGCTCCTTCGAACCCTGCACAAGCCCTTCATCAATCAGCAGCCGAACTCCCTGGCCAAGGGAAAGCGTCACTGCTGATGTGAACACCAGGGCAAGTCCTGCAAAAAACATCCTCCAGCCATAGGGCTTGAGAAATGCCAATACCGGCATCAGGCTGCGAAGATTTTTGCTCTTGGGTCGGGAACCCGAGTCGATCATGTGTTAAAGAGAAAAATCAGAATTTCAATTCTTGGAGCATGCCGGTCATTATGAAATGACCAAAGCAGGGAGTCAAAGCGTCGTGAACGCTTTTGAAGCTTAACGGTCTTGGGAAATGACCCATCCCGAACTGAGTCCACCAGGCATGCGGGCGGATCCACGGATCACCAATTCTCCTGGAATCACCTCCTGGAGGGGTTCTCTTTCAGGATTTTCAATCCGGTTCAGCAATTCCTCCACCGAAGCATCCACCATCCGTTGAATGGGTTGTCGGACAGTGGTCAGGCTGTAACTAGACCAGGAGGACATGGGAATGTCATCAAACCCGATGATCGAAACCTCCTCGGGGATTTTCAGCCCAAGTCCATTTTTTGCGGCATCCATCACCCCCAATGCCATGATGTCATTGGCACAGAAGATCGCATCCGGGGGATCTTTGCGGTCGAGCAAGCGGATGGCGGCATCATAAGCATCCTGGTAGGTGTATTCCCCAATTTCACGGAGAGCTTCGACCTTTTCCTGATTCAGGATTTCCATGAAACCCCGTTCACGGTCGATGCTGGTGGTGGTGTCTTCACTTCCGGCGAGAAAAGCGGGCCGTTGGTGATTCGCATCCAGCAGCAGTTTTGCCACCATTTTCCCGCCTTCATAATTGGCACAGCAAAACCAGCTTGCGTGGACCCCGGGAACGTAGCGGTTGATCATCGCCACCGGCCTTCCCCAGCGTTCGCATTCCTCGGCCATCGTCGAACTCAAAGTCGCCGCGGTGACCAGGATCCCCTCGACCTGATATTCGAGCAACTGCGGCAGGATGTCATCGAGGTTCTGATCCCGGTTGACAATGAACAGCATCACTTTCTGCCCCAGTTTCTGGAACTTGCGACTCAGAAGATCCAAAACTTCGGTATAAAATGGATTGTTGTGCACATTCGCTATTACCATCCCGACCATGCTGGTACGCCGGGTGATCAGGCTCCGTGCCATCGCATTGGGCTGATAACCCAGTTTACGGGCCGCGTCGAGCACCTTTCGGCGTGTCTTCACCGAAACCGGACCTTCATGCGAAAAGGCTCTTGAAACCGAGGACTGGGAAACCCCGGCCAGTTTTGCCACCTCAATCGAGGTTACTGAGTTCCTGGAATGCTTCATCGAATCTAAATTATGAATACCTTTTCATTAACATAGGCCCCCAAATTGTACCTGTCAATCGATTCCCCCATGAAAATGTTTTCATGTCAATAATAAGATTGACTTCAAATACCTATCTGAAGTATAAATTTTTTGCAATCGTATTCAGTTAAGCGATTGATTCTGAATCCATTTATAAAGGAGTGAAAATAATGTTGAAAAAAATCATGTTGTTCTTTGCCGGACTGACACTGGCAAGCACGGTCACCTTGGCAGGTGACAACATCCTTCCCTACCAGCTCAAATCTGGAAAACCCTATGCGGGAACGACCCTGAATATTCTGGCGGTGGTCACCCCCCAATTCAAGGCTTACGAACTTCGTGATGAAGAATTCGAGAGTCTGACCGGGATCAAGCTGAACTGGACCCACACCCCTTTTGTAGCTTTGCAGGAGAAGGTCTCCAGTGTCGGTGTTGCAGCAGACGGCAGTTTTGATGTGGTGAACTATCTGGATTCATGGGGTCCCTCCTACGCTTACTGGCTTGAGCCGATTGATGCCTGGCTGAAGCGGGACGGAATCGACATGAACCGCTACCCGGAAGCTTTCAAGAAAAGCGCGATGTTCAAGGGAGAAACCCTCGGTTTTCCTCTCAGGGCCCATCCGCAGCTGATGTTTTACCGCAAAGACCTTTTTGACAAGCATAACCTTCAGGCTCCGAAGAGCTGGTCGGATGTTGTGTCTGCCGGAAAAACCATCAAATCAAAAGAAGGAATCGGTGGACTCGCGTGCTATTACGGATCAGACGGAAACCGCCAGAACCTTTTCATCTGGCTCAACTTTCTCTGGGCGGCAGGCGCGGATGTTTTTGACAGTCAGATGAAACCCGCCTGGACCACCTCTGCAGGACTGAAAGCGACTCGCGATTACATTGATCTTCACACCAAACATGGAATCTGCGGAGAAGGCGCCGTCTCGAACGTCGAGCAGGACGCACGAATTCAGTATGCCCAAGGCAAGGCAGCGATGATTCCAGTCTGGTGGTGGGCCTACTCAGGATTCTACAATCCCAACCAATCCACCCTGTCGAAGGACCAGGTGGCGTTCGCCGGAATGCCTGCTTACATGGGAAAAACCGTGACCTACGCGATCTCCATGCCTTATTCCATTTCGAAGTATTCGAAGAACAAGGAAGCAGCATGGGAATTCATGAAGTGGTTGTCCAATCCTGAACTGGATCGGAGAAATGCAATTGAACGCGAAGTTGCCGGGACGAAGATCGTCAATAACGTGGTCACCCACACTTCCAGTATGCTGGATGCCGAGGTGAATGCTGCCAATGACAACATCCAGCAGGCAGCCGCAGCCAGTCTGAAAAACTCGGACATCATGCCCCAGATTCCTGAGTGGCCTGAAGTCGGAGACCTGCTGGCATCGGCCATCCAAAAAGCATCCACCGGTGGAGATGTGGACCAGTTGATGAAAGACGCCGCCAAAAAAGCGGAGCGTATTCTGAGACGAGCCGGTTACTATTAATTTCCAACCAACCAGTCTGGGCAGGCCTAACCGGTTTCAAGGTAAGGCCTGCCTTCCTCCTTTTTGAGTCATGCGGGACCGACACCTCAAGTATCTCTTTGTCCTTCCCGCCCTCTTCGTTGTCACTGCTACTGCGATCTGGCCGCTATCCCAATCCTTTTACCTGAGTTTCCGGGAGTGGAAGCTCAACCGTGCACGGGATTCGAAGCCCCTTTGGGAATACCAATACGATGGTTTGGAAAACATCGCATACCTCTTTGACAACTACCTCTATGCCCTGGAAGATGACCTGCTCTGGAATTCGATCCGGGTCACTTCCATTTTTACCGTTGCATCGGTTTTAGCATCCGTCGGGCTTGCCCTTGGATTGGCACTCCTTCTAGCCCCGGGGGGAAAATTCCGTCTCACTGTCAGGACTCTGCTGATCCTTCCCTTTGCGATGAGCCCTGCCCTGATCGGGGTATCATGGAGGTTCATGTTCCAGCCGGATTTCGGGCTGTTCAAAGCATTTTTTGATGTATTGATTCCTCCTCTAGCCGATATGGACTGGCTGGGGGATACCACCCTGGCCATGGTCGCGCTGGTGGGAAGTGACGTCTGGCACTGGACGCCTTACCTGACGCTGGTCCTGATCGGGGGACTGGCTACCGTACCCCAGGACGCCCGGGAGGCTGCGATGATCGACGGTGCAGGATCCTGGAGAGTATTTATGGATGTCACCTTACCTTCGATTCTGCCCGTCCTGGCGGTATGTCTGGTACTGAAAACCATTTTCTCCCTGAAGATGTTTGATCAGGTCTACATGCTGACCAACGGAGGTCCGGGGAATTCAACCCAGACCCTTGCGCATTATATTTATTTCAATGGTTTCAAATATTACAACATGGGATATGCCTCGGCGGTTTCCTACCTCTTGGTGATTCCAATGTTCGGTCTGACCTGGATCTACATGAAACTCGTTTTTCTGAAAAAATGATTTTCTCCCGTCGTTTCACCCAACAGTTGCTGGACCTCCTTCAGTTTCTGATCATCCTGGTGGCTGCCATCGTGATCCTTGTGCCGATTTACTGGATTGTTTCCGGGGCATTCAAGCAACAGGTGGATATCTTCCAACTGAAACTCCTTTTCACTCCGACTTTGGAAAATTTTAAAATCATTTTCCAGGATCCCTATCATTTAGAAGAAAAGCTGCTGAATTCAACCCTGATCGCCTTTTTTACCGTGATCATCGCGATTCCGCTGGCGACCATGGCCGCCTACAGTTTTTCGAGGTTCAGGTTGAAGGGGGAGCGGATCATGTTCGTCACCATCCTGGCCACCCAGTTTGTCCCTGCAGTCGTGATCGTTCTTCCCTTTTTCATCCTCTTCCGTGATCTCGGGATCCTCGACACCCGTCTAGCCTTGGTATTAGTGAATTTGTCGTTGATCATGCCCTTTGCGATCTGGATGATCAAAGGGTTCATGGACAGCATCCCGATCGAAACTGAAGAAGCCGCAATGGTTGATGGTTCAAGCAGGATTCAGGTCATCATCAACGTCGTCGTCCCGATGGCCCTTCCCGGAGTGATCACAGCGGCGATTTTCTGTTTCATACTGGCATGGAATGAGTTTCTCTTCGCAGTGATCATCACCACCAATAAAGCCGTTACCCTACCGGTTGGACTGTCGATGTTCCATGCCGAGGAAGGCGTACTTTGGCATTTGATTTCCGCCGCAGGCATCATGATCATGATGCCCATGTTTGTGCTGGCCACGCTGATTCAAAAACATTTTGTCCAGGGCATGACGATGGGAGCCGTTCGCTGAAAGGATTGAAAAGATGGCATCGGTAACACTGAACGAGATCACCAAACGGTGGGGAGATTTTACCGCTGTGGATCAGGTTTCCCTGGAAGTTCGCGACCAGGAATTCATGGTCCTGTTGGGACCTTCCGGCTGTGGAAAGACCACCACCATGCGGATGGTTGCCGGCCTGGAGGAACCGAGCGAAGGGGAGATTTTCATCGGAGAAAAAATGGTCAATGATGAACTTCCGAAAGACCGGGACGTGGCGATGGTCTTCCAGAATTACGGGCTTTATCCCCACATGTCAGTCTATGAAAACATCCGCTACCCTCTCAAGGTCCGGAAAGTCGACAAGTCTCTCCATGCTGAGCAGGTCCGCATTGCAGCGGAGAAGGTTCAGCTCGGGCATCTTCTCAAAAGAAGACCCAGGGAACTCTCAGGAGGTCAGCGTCAGAGGGTTGCTCTGGCAAGAGCCATCGTGAGGACTCCAACCGTTTTCCTGATGGACGAACCGCTTTCCAATCTCGACGCGAAACTGAGGGTCAACATGCGTGCCGAGCTGAAACATCTGCAGCATGAATTGAAGATCACCACGATTTACGTGACCCATGACCAGATCGAAGCGATGACCCTGGCCGACCGGGTAGCGGTGATGAACGAAGGCGTCATTTCACAACTGGATACTCCAGAAAGAATCTACAATGACCCGGCCAATCTGTTTGTGGCAGGGGTCATCGGGTCACCCCCGATGAAACTGATACCCGGCAAAATGCGTGAAGGCACCTTTGAGCATGGAGAATTCTCCATCAAGCTTACACGTGGAGACCACGAACAATGCGTGCTCGGGATCCGCCCTGAAGATATGGAAATCACCCGGCCCGGGGATGGCATTTTTTCAGCCAAGGTCTACTCATTTGAACTCACAGGAGAATCGACACTGATCACAGTCATCCTGGGAGACGAAAGGATCATTGTGCGGGGTCCCAAAGATTACCGGGTGGAAATAGATGAGCAGATCGGAATCCTGTTGAATCCTGAAAACTGTTTTCTTTTCGACTCGGAAACCCGGCAACGGATCAGGATCTGAAACTCCCCTCCCCGGATCCTGAATCATGAAACAAAGAATAACCGACCCAAAAGAGTGAACCCATGAGAGAACGTCTGGTGAAACGCAGTGAAATGATCCCCTGCCGGAGTGCTTTCATCGACACCCACACCCCAGGCAGTCATTTGAAGGACAATTTCAGCATCATCGGTCCGGGTGTGACAGAAAATGCGGAACAGGTGGTCAACATCCGGGAGCCTCACGGTTTTAACATCGGGGCGGCAGGACAGCCACCGAGGATCAAGAACTCCCTCCACAGTCACTTCACCGCCGAAGTGTTTATGATTCATGAGGGCACTTTCGAGATCTACTGGGGTCTGGACAGCGAGTGCCGAACCGTCCTTTCCGAGGGTGATGTGGTCTCCATTCCCACCCGTTGTTTCAGGGGTTTTGAGAATGTCGGAGAACAATACGGTTTTCTTTTCACGGTGCTTGGAGGTGATGATACCGGCGGGGTGGAATGGGCTCCAAAAGTTTTCGAGGCGGCTGAAGAACACGGATTGGTCCTGCTGGAAGAACATGGGGTTTGGGACACCCATAAGGCTCCGATCCCGGAGGGTGCCCGTCGTGTCAAAGTGATGAGCCAGGAAGAGGCTTCAGGCTATGACACTTACACCGAAGCAGAGATGGAGCAAAGAATCTCCCGCGTAGCAAATCTGGTTCCCCAAACAGATGCTCCTTTGAGTTCGGGCAGTTACGGTTCCATCGGTCATCTCCGTATCATCGGACTTGATGAGAGCGTCATTCCCGGAGGAGATGGTTTTGAGATGAACCTGATGACCGCGGATCAGGGAGGTGGGGTTCAAATGCACAGCAGGAAGGAAAAGGAAGTTCTGATCTGCGACCGTGGAAGCTGGAAAATCGAGTGGAAAGACAAAGGTGAAAGCGGATGTTTTGTCCTTGAAAAAGGGGACCTCTTTTCACTCCCACCCGATCTTCCAAGGACCTTCGAGTCCATCGGTGTGAATCCGGGAAGGCTTTATTCCGTGATCAACAAGGATGCCCCATCTTCGCCGAGTTGGCATGCTTAACATTTTCCCCAAATGAGACGATATCGATGAAATTGAGTCAGCACAGAATCCTCACCACCCATGTCGGCAGCCTCCCCCGTTCTGAAGAGGTCTTTAAACTCGTATTTGCCAAGGAGGCAGGCGAAAAAATCGACTTGAACCACTATGACCAGGTCATCGCTGATGCGGTTCAGACCGTGGTCCGTAAGCAGACCGATGTTGGAGTGGATGTGGTCAGTGACGGAGAACAAAGCAAGATCAGTTATGCAACTTACATCAAACACCGACTGAACGGCTTCGACGGCGACAGTCCCAGGAGAACGCCGAAGGACCTTGAAGAATATCCTGCATTTTCCAAACGTGCCTCCTCTTCCGGCGGAGTCCCGACCTACAGCCGACCCCAATGCGTGGGTCCCATCTCCGTCAAAGATCTGAAGCCGCTTGAAGTCGATCTTCAAAACTTCAAGGACGCGCTTTCAGTTTCGGAAGCAACCGATGCTTTCATGAATGCCGCTTCCCCGGGAGTCATCGCCCAATTTCAGCCGAATCAGCATTATCCCGATCACTCGAGTTACCTCTATGCACTCGCGGATGCAATGAAAGTCGAATACGAGGGAATTGCCGAAGCCGGATTGGTGATCCAGATCGACAGCCCCGACCTGGCCCTTGGCCGCCATGTGCTTTTCAAGGACCAGAGTGATGAGGAATTCGTTGCCATGGCGGAACTTCACATCGAGGCCCTGAATCATGCCCTGCAGAACATTCCTGCAGAACAACTGAGATTGCATGTCTGCTGGGGCAACTACCAGGGCCCCCATCATTGTGATATTGAAATGAAAAAAATCCTCCCAGCCGTGCTCAAGGCCAAACCGATGGCACTATCCTTCGAGGGAGCCAACCCGCGTCACAGCCATGAATGGAGTGTGTTCCGCGATGCCAAGATCCCCGAGAACAAGGTACTGATTCCCGGTGTATTGGATTCCACCACCAATTTTGTCGAACATCCCGAATTGGTAGCAGAACGCATCTGCCGTTTTGCCGACATCGTCGGGCGGGAACGGGTGATTGCTGGCTCGGACTGTGGTTTCTCGACCTTCGCCGGGTTTGGAACCGTCGATGCGGATATCACCTATGCAAAGCTGGGATCCCTGGTCAGGGGAGCAGAGATTGCGTCCGAAAGACTCTGGTAACATGAATCGAATCGTCTCCGGCTTCAACCTTTTTTCAGAAAATTTCCTGCCTTGTTGATCCGCCGACTGTCCTCTCCAAAGGAAAGCCCGTGAAGCGTTCTCAAACACCTCCACCCCTGGTGATGATTCCAGGACATCTGCTTACTTCGGAACTCTGGAAACAGCAGGAACAACATCTGAGACCGCATTATCCATGCATCCTGCCGGAGATCCCGGAAGCAGAAACGATTCGGGAAATGGCATCGATGATCCTGGACCAGATACCTGAATCCTTCTTCCTGGCCGGACTCTCAATGGGGGGGATGATTGCTCTTGAAATTCTGAACATCGCTTCTGAGAGGGTGCTAAAACTGGCCTTGCTCGATACTACGGCAGGACCGGAGACGATGGAAAGAAGCAGGCAAAGAACCGAGTTCCTCGAAGATGCTGAACGCCAGGGTTTTGAGAAAACCATTGAGCAGAGATGGATCGATCTGATGCTGACGGAAGAGGGACGAAAACAGGAAGAACTTCCCCAAGCCATCATGCGCATGGCCTCAAAGGTCGGGCTGGAACGCTGCCGGCAACAGGTCCGCGCCCTGATGGCCCGGCAGGACAACCGTGAAATGTTAACCTCGATCAGTTGCCCTACCCTGGTGGTCTGCGGGGAAGAAGATGTGTTGACTCCTCCTGAAATTCATCGGGAGATGGCAGAAAATATTCCCAATGCTCGTCTCGAGCTTATCCCCGGTTGCGGACACCTCACCCCCCTTGAAGCCCCGGACCGGCTGAATGATTTGATGCTCGAATGGCTGGAAAAGGCCTGACCGTTGGCCTCATTCCAGAAATCTTCAAATTCTCCCTTCTGAAATGAATGCATCCGATTTTGAAAAAAACCGAATCAGAATCCCCCATCGAAGCGCATTGCCACTGAACCGCAGCAACATGCCCAGTGGCTATGAAATTTCGCTGAAACATTACACCCAGAACCGTTCGGTTCGAATCCCTGAGGATCTTGGTCCCCGACAGTCCCTCAAAGGTTTCGATCCGGCTTACCGGAACATCATCGATTACATTGTCAGAATCACTTACAGGATCTGGGAAACGGATGACAGGGAGGTGGATTACATCGGTCAATGCTACGCACCTGATTCGGTTGTTTTTGACGATTATGGGCTGCAGAAGGGCAGCAAAAAGATCATTTCTGATACCTATCATACAACTACCGCATTTCCGGATATTGTACTGGACGCCGAGGAAGTGATCTGGGCGGGAAATGATGAGATCGGCTTCCACACCTCCCATCTGACCCGGATCATCGGCACCAATACCGGTGAAAGCCGTTATGGGGCAGCCAAGGGAACCCGGGTTCATTTTTTGGTGATCGCCAATTGCGTTGCACTGGAAAACGATATTTTCCTCGAGCATGTGCTCTACAACACCTCTGCCATGCTGAAGCAAATGGGGGTGGATCCTTGGAAAGAAGCAGAGAGGCTTGCCCATGATCCGCCCCCCGGATGGCCCCGTTCAGAAGCAGTTTGGAATCAACTGAAAACCTCTGCTTCGCCATCCCTTCCGATTTCAGACCAGGACCCGGTAGCCGGTTTCGATCCGGATGCTTTTTCCCGCTCTCTCCACGGTAATGTTTGGAACGGAGATGGTTCTTCCATCAACACTCATTATCAGGATGATTTTGTTTTCGAAGGAACCACCGATCGTCGGTTTTCGGGCAAAGAAGCGTATACGGAATACATCCGGGAAATCAGGGAGGTATTTCCGGATTTAAAACTTGGCGTCGACGAAGTTTACTGGATGGGGAATGCTTCCGAGGGCTGGCTGATTTCCACACGATGGAGTGCGGAAGGCACTCATTTGGGAGATGGAATTTATCGTCAGCCTACCGGCAGGGCTTGTCAGATATGGGGGATCACTCAATGGCTTGTGAAGGACGGCCTGGTTGAAAAGGAATGGCAGCTTTTCAATGAATTCGACCTGATGATGCAGATCGTATCTGCAGGCTGAAACCAGCCTAGAACAACCCGGTGATCATGAAGTTTCTCAAGCCAGCACACTCCGGATGATCCATCAAACAGCAGCCGTTCTCTCCAGAATATCCAAACCCTGCTGCTTAAGCCACCAGGGCAGGTCGATGAAGACCCAGTTTTCAGCCAGTTTTTCACCCTCTCTGCGGTAGATGTCGACCACTCTCATGTCGCATGCCTGATCGGAGGCAGGTAATCCCAGAAAACCTCCGCTCGGAGTATTGGTCAGATTGGGCCAACCGAAAAACCCTGCATAGTTACCTTCTGCCAACCGGCTGAGGTGACCATTGAACCGTTTGCCTTTGAGCCCCTTTCGAAAAGGATGTTGATGCTGTTCCTGGTAGCGGGGAATGGTATAGGTTGCACCAATCCCGGCCGGACCATACCAGATCATATCCTCATGCCAGCAGGGTGAGAGTTGTTCCGGTGGCGGAAGGTCGTTACCACTTCGGTTCAATTGATCGAGGTCTGAGATCATCCGGTTGACCAGCTTGAGGGTTTTGACGGATTCCTCCATGTCCGAGGTTTTGTAGAGTAGCCCGTCGTGGGTTTTCGGCCCAGGGTAGACAAAAGACGCCCCGGTCTGTGGTGGAAGAGGATGGATGCCCTGTTGGTGCATGACTCCGATCAAATCACAGAAGAACGCCCCCCGGGTGATTCGTTGATTTTCAACACAAAGGAATTCCGCGTAGCGCAGAAAAGACATTTTTCGGCTGGCGGGGATTCCGAGCCAGGGATGGTCGAAAAGACCCATCAGGTGCCCCATGCTGACGACCCAGTCCGTTTGGTCGATTTCACTGGTCCCTGCAAAGAAGATATCCTGCCTTCGCTGCAACCGGGTCCATGATTTCAGCAGAGGCCGCCAAAATGCTTGCGCCACTGCTTCGGTACCTTCCTGTTCTCCGAAAGGATGGACTCCATACCAATGGAAATCAGGGACTAGGTTCTCAGCCAGTACCTGATCTATTGTCTCGGATGAGGCCTTCTCAAGCTCACTGTAGAATGAAAGAACCAGAGATTTTTGCTGCTGGAAGTCTGCCATTTCATCTAGGAAGAATACTTTGGAGGAGATCGACTCCAAATTGCCGGAATAGTTGGATCATGTCGACAAAAATCCAGTTTTCGCCAAATGGATCATTTTCACGGCGCCAAAAATCCATCCTGTTTAATTGGTTTAAAGCAATTCCGTAGCATTCTTTAATGACTTATGGTTCATGGATCTTCCTCAACCAAATGTTTCCTCAATCTCTTTAAGTTAAAAGCTTTCAGAATTTTATTGAACGGCTCTTCCGGTTTGGTCATCAAAGCCGGGACGGACCTTATTGAATTCTCGCATCCGCGCGAAGACATCGACACCGATCTGCTGGTAGAGATCCAGTAAATCCACCAAGACCCAATTTTCCCGGATCAGTCCTTTTTCGATTCTCCAAAAGTCGAGACTGCGCATGGTCACCCGCTTACCTGCGGGTGCAATCCCCATCCAACCATCGTGGGTCAGGGTCTGGATCATATTCGGCCATCCTGTGACTGCGACATAATTCCTATCACCGAAAAAATGATAGTTGATCTGGTCCACATACTGGCCACGGTCCGGCATCGCATTCAGGAAGGGAATCTGGTGCCAGTTGCGAAATCCGGAAATCCCCCGGCCTGTCCCGATCCCCGAGGGACCGTACCAACTCATTCGAGGGTGCCAGTATTTATCCATTTCCATCACCTCCGGTCCTCCCTGGGAAGGATGGCGTTTCATCGCAGTCAGCATATCGATGATCAACTGACAACTGTTTTGCCCATGCTCCTCATCATAAGGACCGGGCACCAAACCATCCTGGGTCGCAGGTCCCGGAACATGCCACTCCCTTCCCAAACTCGGAGGCATGGGCCAGGCACCGGCTTGCATCATCACCTCCGGGAGGTCCCATAAGGCCTGAAATTCGACCACACGGTTTTCCTCAAACTGATAGAATTCATGGAATCGCAGCGAGACCTGATGGCCTGTCGCAGGAATATCGAGCCAGGGCTTTACGAAAGTCCCCGTGTAATAGCCCCCGCATCCGACCCAATCCAAACCTTCGGGAGTGGGACCTGCCATGACAATCGTGTCCCTCCGTTCCAGATCGGGTAAGGACCGGAACAAAGGCTGATAAACCTTATCATAGAATTCAGCTGGCCCCTGCATTTCCCCCATCGGATGACTTAAACGGACCTTGGTTTCCGGCAGAAACAAAGCTTCCAACCAGGAACGAACCCCTGTTTCCGAAAAATCATACATCGCCTGCCTCAGTGGAAGGATCCGTTGCTTGTGAGCTGTATGTCGATCCGCTTTAGAAATTTCTGACATGTTTCTGAGTCCTTTTTTATATCATTCTTCGGGAACAGGCGCCTTCTGCTGAAATTCCTGGTCGAATTTCTCCCAACCATGCCCCTGGAACGGGTCGACTCCCAACTGCTTCATCACATGGGGAAAGTCCACCATCACCCAGTTGGAAACAATTTTACCGTCCTCAACCTTCCAGAAATCCATATAACGGATTTCTACCCGCTTGCCTGTTGGGGGAATTCCCATGAATTCGCCGCTGTGGGTTGCTTCCTGTCTTCCAAAAGCCGCCATCCATTCCCCCTCTGCCAGACGTGCCTCGTCGATACAGACCTTGTCTGAGAATGCCTGCTGAAAAGGACGTTGCCAATGTTCCTGGAATGCTTTCAACCCTTCCTTCAATCCGCATCCTGCATTACCGATCCAGCGAAAATCCTGATGGAAAAATTCACCCATCCCGTCTATTTCATGATCGTTCAAGCCGTCCACCATTCGCTCCACCACCTTCCGGGTTTCATCAGTTTTACTCAAATCATTCTTTTCCGTCAAAGCACCCTGTGCGGGTCTCGATCCCTTCATCGGCTTACCTCATATCATAGGAATTCAAACTTTATTCTGCTTAACGCCTTAAAGAATTACTGCAAGTAAGATCATTCTGCAATAAATATCTTGCCAAATTTGAATACGTATTCAAAATGAGATATCTGATTATTCTTCTGGAGTTGAATATCTCTGGAGGAGGCAAAGTCATCCTATTCAAATGACTTGAATTAAAATGGAATTCTGATGGACCAAAACCATCGGATCTTATCAAGGAGAGTAATGATGAAGATCATCCTATCATTGTTGAGTTCAGTATTTATTTTAACTGGAAGTGTGCATGCAGCATGCAGTTTCAGTAACAGTGTCCCATTAAAATCCCTGACAGCAGGTTTCCAAGCATGGAAGTCCGTGACTGGGGCCATGGCGGAGTGTGGAAATCTTGAAGCAGAGCTGGATCAGGATTTTCGTTTGAAACAACCCGACGCATTTGCAGCCAATCCATCTCTTTATCACATCGGAGGTGTGGCAAACAGTACCATGGTTCCGCTACTTGATGCTGGAACCATTCGTCCTTTGGACGGACTGGTGGCCAAATATGGTAAACACCTTAAGCCACAGCAATTGATCAAGATCGACGGCAAGATCATGGCCGTGGCAATGATGGTCAATGCCCAGCACCTGATGTACCGAGAAGACATCTTCAACAACCTTGGCCTGGCTATCCCATCAACTTATGGGGAACTGATTTCTGCTGCCGAGAAAATCCAGCAGGCAGGAACGGTGGACTATCCTTTGGGCGGCACCTACAAAGCCGGATGGAATCTGGCTGAAGAGTTCGTCAATATGTATCTCGGTTATGGAGGAGAATTTTTTGGCAATGCTAATGAACCCGCGATCAATAACCTGGATGGAGTTCTGACCTTGGAGACCATGAAGGAACTGACCCGATTCATGGATCCCGAGTATTTGGTCTCTGATTCAACCTATGTCCAAAAGCAATTTCAACAAGGAAAAATTGCGATGGCAAATCTTTGGGCTTCCCGCGCAGGTGCCATGGATGACGCAAAAGAATCTCAAGTCGTAGGAAAGGTCCAGTTTGCTTCGGCACCAGCTCCGACGATGGGAAATCGTCCGGCTTCAACCCTCTGGTGGGATGGGATCGTGATCGCGAAAAACATCTCTGATGCGGAAGCAGATGCAGCATTCCGCGTAGCTATGGAAGGATTGGACCGGCAGATGGTCCAGGCACATAATGAAGATGCCATCTGGCTGATAGATGGTTACTCCGCTGGGAAAGCTGCCAAAGGGGCCTCTGAAACTGCTTCGAACGGAGCAGTGCCCTATCCTGCTAGTAAAAAGATGGGCTTAATGCACACCGCCCTCGGCAACGGTATCGCTGATTTCCTGACAGGAAAAAAAGATGCTCGCAAAGCACTGGCCGATATCGAATCTGCATACAGAACAGCAGCCAAAGAAGCTGGACTGATGAACTGATCCTGTAAAGGATACCCCAGAACCCGGGCTTTTCCGGTCCGGGTTCTGGTTGCTTCATAATAAAGTTAAATCTTCATCTTCCTTTGAAGATTTGCAACTTCCTTCCTGTTACGAACCAATGGGTCGATTTGAAAAGGCATGAAATTCAGGACATTTGCTCTATTTGTAGGGCCCTCCGTCCTGCTCATGTTTCTTTTCATTGCAACTCCGCTGATCAGTGTACTTTGGCAGAGTTTCCACCTGACCAAACCGGTTTTCGAAAATGTGGAAGTGGAAACCTGTACTCCAAGTTTCACGGGTCAAACCTGTGTCACTGAGAATAAAACCCGTCCGAAACTCAATAAAGAAGGGCGGATCATCGAGGAAACTCAGTTTGTCGGACTGCAAAGTTATCGAAGTCTGATCGAACCGGAAAAAACTCTCACGGCTCTTTCCTCCGGAAACTGGTCTCAAATTCAAAACATTGATTTCTGGAAGGCCCTTCGCTTCACCCTGACCTTCACCTTCATTACCCTTCCGCTGGTGATTGGAGTGGGATTTGCCATTGCCCTGGCTGTCAACAACGTGCTCAAGGCTTTGAAAGGATACGTAATCTTCATCTCTTTGCTGCCATTCATCATTACACCAGTGATTGGAGCACTTTCCATCCGTTGGCTGTTTATCGGAGACGGAATCCTGACCGCTTTCCTGGAATGGTGGCTTGAACGTGACATCGCACTTTTCGCACAGGGTTGGACGATCGAACTCCTGATGCTCTTCTACCGCGTCTGGCATTCTGCCCCCTTTGCCTTTGTCGTGCTTTATGCAGGATTACAGACAATCAATCAGGATTCATTGGAATCTGCGATCATAGACGGCGCGAACCGTCTGCAACGACTTCGATTTATCATTGTCCCTCACTTGATGCCTTTGATCATCTTCATCGCCTTGATCCATCTGATGGATGCCTACAGGGTCTTTGATGAAATAGTTGGATTTTCAAGCCAAGCGCATGTGATCTCCTTACAGTGGCTTACCTATGATCTACTCACACCAGACGACAGCGGAAGCCGGTCCATTGGACGAGCATCGGCAAGTGCGATGCTGACTATGGTTGGAATCGCTTTGATTCTAGTCCCTCTGCTGCGCCGAACTTGGCGTGATCATCATGAGGCTTGAAACAGCATGCCAAGGACACTGGAACAACCTTTCGCGCTGAAAATTACCTCAGCAGGATTCCTCACCTTCTGGTGCCTGTTGGCAGCATTTCCAATTTTCTGGATCACGGTGATGAGCATCAAGGAACCGGTGGAGGCTTTTTCTTCAAATCCACTGGAAGTGATCCTCGGTCCTTTCACCCGCAATCAGGGCAAAGGGCTTTCCCTGTTGGATATGATATTAGGCGGGATCATCCTCTATTTTACAGTAAAACTAGTGATCGACTGGCTTCCTAAAAAGGTCCGTCGCCACTCTCCCTGGCAACAGGAATGGTTAGGTTGGATGATTGGGACCCTCTTTTTTGGAATTGCTGCCTTCTTCCTGTTCTTCTTCATACTTCCCAATCTGATGGTTTCGTTAAACCTCTGGATCGGAACGTTAGGGAAACCGCTGTTGGGTCTGACGATGGAACATTATCATGCGGTTTGGGTTGAAAATGAGTTCTACCGAAACTTCATCAATTCATTAATCGTCACGGCAGGAGTGGTTGCCATTTCTCTGTCCATAGGAACCCTAGCTGGTTATGGATTGGCTAGAAGCAGAACCAATCTGGCTTTTGGAATCCTGATTGTCGCCCTCATTTTCAGAGCGCTTCCCCATTCGGTCCTTGTTGCGGGCTACCTTCCCGTTTTTATGCATTCCAGGGAGATCCTGGAACCAATCTTCGGTTCATCTGCTCCTACGCTTTATGGACAACCTTGGGCTGTGATCGCCGTATTGGTATCCATCAACCAACCCTTTACGATTTGGATGCTAAGGAGTTTTTTCCAAAATATCCCTTCAGAACTTGACGAAGCAGCAAGGGTGGATGGCTGCAATCATTTTCAGGCATTCCGGATGGTGATCATGCCAGTAATGTGGCCGGGAGTGATCACCACAGGACTATTTTCTTTTTTGCTCGCTTACAACGATTACCTGGTTACCTCCCTGCTGCTCGATGCCCAGAACCAAACGATGGTTCCTGCAATCAGCGGATATTTCAACCGTGAAACCACGACCACCGATCAAGTGGAAGCAGTGGCAGCAGCTGTTTCGATTACCGCTCCATTGTTACTGCTGGTATTGGTTTTCCAAAAACAAATTGTCTCAGGACTTGTCCAGGGCGCCGTGAAAGGCTGAAACACATATTAAAATTAATCATGCAAGGCTTTGATTCTGAATTCATCAACCTCAAGGATTACATCCTCAAAATCACCCATCGCATCTGGGAAGAACGGGGGGTCGATCGCATCCGGGACTATTACGGAGAAAATGCGCCGGTCAAAACCCCGGCCAGCATCACTTCTCATGTCGAAGATGTGGTCCGTTTCACCCTGCAGACGCTTCATATGTTTCCCGACCGTCAGTTGCTTGGCGAAGACGTGATCGGATCTGAGGACGAACCCGGGACCTTTTATTCCTCTCACCGGATCCTTTCCACCATGACGCATCAGGGCGATGGTTTTTTCGGGCCTCCAACGGGTAAGGAGGTTCAAACACGCATCATTGCCGATTGCATCTGCAGGGAAAACCAGGTGATTGATGAATGGATGGTCCGGGACCAGTCCGCCATCGTGAAACAAATCGGTCTGGATCCCAAAGAGTTCAGTTTGGGACTTGCTGAGGACTGGAAAAGCAGCGGTCAACCTTTATTGACTGCGGATGATCTGGTGAATCGCTGGACAGGACCACCTGACTCCGGTCAGGCCTCTGGAATCGTGGAAAAACTGATCGCGACCTACACATCGGTCTGGGAAAACTCCGAACTGAGGCTTCTGGAACAATCCCATGACAGGGCCTGTGAGGTACATGCTCCAGGAGCAAATACCCTTCATGGCCGTAAACAGCTGACCGATTTTCTGACGGGGTACCAGGCTTCTTTCCCCAGGGGAAAATTCCGCATTCATCACTGGATCCTCAATGAGGAAGAGGGCAAAAACACCCGGATCGCACTGCGCTGGTCTTATTCTGCCAGTCACCAGGGAGAGGGATGTTTCGGCCAACCCAAAGGTGCTCCTGTAGTAGTGATGGCAATGACCCATGCCGAACTTCAGGAAGGCCAGGTCATTCGGGAATATCATGCCATCGACGAGATTTCGATCTGGATGCAAATCCACCAACATGCACTTCAATAATATTTTTTCGATTTTAACGAAAGGAACCCATGGCTAAATGGCTGAAACAGGCAATCAGCAAACAGGACAAAGACGAAGCTCAACAGCAGGTCAGGGAGACCGTAGAGAAACTGCTGGCTGATATTGAAACCCGTGGAGATACGGCGGTACGAGAACTGTCAAAACGGTTCGACAACTGGGAACCGGAAAAATTCAAACTCTCCGAGGAACAAATCCAGGACTGCATCAACCGTCTGGACACGAGAACCCTGGATGACATCCGTTTTGCCCAGGATCAGATTCGTAACTTCGCACAACTGCAGCGTGATTCGATGAAAGATGTCGAAGAGGAAACCCTTCCCGGGGTCATCCTCGGCCACCGGCACATCCCAATGAATCGTGTGGGGTCCTATGTGCCCGGCGGGAAATTCCCGATGGTCGCTTCCGCCCACATGTCGGTGGTGACTGCAAAAGTGGCAGGGGTCAAGGAAATCATCACCTGCGCCCCGCCCTACCAGGGCAAACCCGCGGACGCTATCGTCGCAGCTCAATCCATGGGGGGTGCAGATGCGATTTATGTGATCGGAGGTGTGCAGGCGGTGGCAGCGATGGCTTTGGGCACCGAGAGCATTCCCGCCGTGGATATGCTGGTCGGGCCCGGAAACGCCTATGTTGCCGAAGCAAAGCGACAACTCTACGGCAGGGTCGGGATCGATCTTTTTGCAGGACCGACCGAAACCCTGGTGATTGCGGATGAAACCGTCGATGGAGAAATGTGTGCCACCGATCTGCTGGGCCAGGCGGAACATGGGCCAACCTCCCCTGCCATCCTGCTCACGAATTCTGAAAATCTGGCAAAACAAACCATGGAAGAAGTCGACCGGCAATTAAACACCCTTTCAACCAGCGACACGGCAGCCCCTGCCTGGAGGGATTATGGACAGGTGATCGTTGCGGATTCCTATGACGAAATGGTGGAGATTGCCAATGACCTTGCTTTCGAACATGTTCAGGTGATGACTGACCGTGATGACTGGTTCCTCGAGAACATGAGCAATTACGGCTCGCTATTTCTCGGCCCAAGGACCAATGTTTCCTATGGGGACAAAGTGATCGGCACCAATCACACCCTTCCCACCCTCAAGGCGGCGCGTTATACCGGAGGCCTCTGGGTCGGGAAATACATCAAAACCTGCACCTATCAGAAAGTGCTGACCGACGAGGCAACCGTCAAAATCGGAGAATACTGCTCCAGGCTCTGTGAGCTTGAGGGGTTTGCTGGTCATCAGGAACAGGCCGATCTGCGTGTGCGAAGATACCGTAAAGAGGCCGCGTGAGTAATTACCTGAACTCATTTCAACTGAATGACCACCATGCTCTGGTCACCGGGGCGGGACGCGGACTGGGCGAAGCCTGTGCCCTCGCTCTTGCCGAAGCAGGTGCCGAAATCACACTGGTAGCCCGCAGCAGTGACCAGCTGGAATCCGTGGCAAAACAGATCCGTGATTCAGGAGGCCAGGCTTCTGTCCATCCTGCGGATCTGACCAAGATGGAGGAAATCCGTAAACTCGAAGAACTCGGGCCTTTCACCATTCTCGTCAACAATGCCGGCATCAACCGTCCCCAAAGCTTTGAGGACGTTAAAGAAAACGATTTCGATGATGTCCTCGATCTTAATGTGAAATCTGCTTTTTTTGTTGCCCAGAGTGTTGCCAGGGGGATGATCCAGGCAGGACGCGGAGGTTCGATCATCAATATGTCGAGTCAGATGGGACACGTCGGCGGACGCAATCGATCCGTCTACTGTGCCACCAAACATGCGATGGAAGGATTCAGTAAAGGGATGGCACTGGACCTCGCGGCCCACAAGATCCGCGTCAACACCGTCTGCCCAACTTTCATTGAAACCGCATTGACCAAGCCTTTCATGGAAAACAAGGAATTCATGCAGGACATCCTCAATCGCATTCCCCTCGGCCATGTCGGGCAGCCAGAAGATGTGGCAGGAGCGGTTCTGTATCTGGCCTCCGATGCAAGCCGCCTGGTCAGCGGTTCCTCCATCAAGGTCGATGGGGGCTGGACCGTGGTTTAGCAAAATTTATTGGTAAAAAGGGAATGCCCAGGTTTTCTGCCAATCTTGGATATCTGTGGAAAGAACTCCCGCTTCCGGAGGCGGTTCTTGCCGCGCGAAAAGCGGGCTTCGATGCCGTGGAATTCCATGAACCCTACCACTATCCTGCCGAAGAAATCCGTGAAGCTCTTGAGGTTAGCGGTTTAAAAATGCTCGGGCTGAATACCCGCCGTGGTATTCCCGGTAGCAAAGACCGTGGCCTTGCCGCCGTCCCAGGAAGGGAAACCG
>LNZD02000249.1 GCA_001469005.2 SAR324 cluster bacterium lautmerah10 | reverse complement strand
GAAAGAAGGTGGTGAATATTTTGGTCGGGGCTGCATCGCCACAGCGGTTTCGAAGGATTTGCTGAATTGGGAATCACAACCGGCTGCGGCTTCTCTTCCGGGAGTGTATCAACTTGAAGTCCCCCAATATTGGCAGGCTCATGGACGAGAGTATCTGTTCTTCAGTACCTTGGCCGATTCGATCCTTCCAGGTCTGAGGATACCCAGGCTGAGCGGAACTTTTTATTTGGTTCGGCGCAAAGGTGAAGATCAATATCAGTATGGAGGTATCACCATTGGTACCGATGGTTTTGGGATGAAAGCAGATTATCTGGGCCCTGAAAAATATATTTTTAAACTCCTTCCTGATTCCGCTAATATCCTCGCTTCTGCAGAAGTCCTTTCTAGTACACATATAATTGAATCGGAGGATTGGCAAGAAATCCCCGATTCATTTCTCATATTTTTTTAAATTTGAGCTAAAGAAATGAAACTCGCTATTGCCGGTTGCGGAAGAATTGCTTCGGTACACTATGAAGCCATTGAGCAACTGATTCAGGATAAGAATTACAATGTTTCAATCAGTGCATTGATTGATATCAGTGAAATCAACGCCAAGCATTTTCAGCAAAAGCATCAAATCGATTCCAAAATCTTCACCGATTTTGAAGATGCTCTGAATCAGGTTGAGTTTGATTCGGTTCTGATATGTGCTCCCCATGATTTTCATGAAACTCTTGCCATCAGGAGTTTTGAAAACGGGAAGCATGTGCTTTTGGAAAAGCCGATGGCCCACGACCTCAACTCTGCTTTGAAGATCCTCAAGCATTCCAAAAGTTCCGGAAAGGTATTCATGATTGCAGAAAACAGCCAATACTGGCCGGAAGTCAATTGTGTTCATGACCTTCTTCAGGAAAAGGCAATTGGAGAAATCATCACCGTCAGGGCGTCATTCCGTCAGAATACCAGCAGTGATATTTTTGACAGTTATAATCTGCTTCCGGGAGATCAGCTTGATAAAGCCTGGCGGTTTGACAAAAAAAGCAGCGGAGGCGGGATCACCCTGGATGGGGGAGCCCATTGGATCCGGCCGATGAGAATTTGGTGCGGCAATGTTTCCAAAACCATGGCCAAGTTCGGTTATCCTCATCCGGCCATGGAAGGAGAAAGTCTTTCTCAGGCGATTCTTGAATTTGATCAAAATGTCACCGGAATCTTTGAGGGAATCCTCACCGAAGTGACAAACTTCAGCCCGGAGACGCCTTTTCGGGTCACCGGCACTTCGGGAGAACTGGTTATCGGTGTGGGTGGATTTGGAGTGACTCTTTTCAACCAGGAATTCCCGGAAGGTAAAAAAGTCCTTGAAGACCATGGTTATATCAGTTCCTTTCGACATCAGTTTGATGATTTCTATCAGTGTGTTAAAACCCCGGGAAGACAACCGGTTGCAAGTGCTGAATTTTCTCTGGGTGAAATGAAGACTGCATTCGCCATGGAACGGTCCGACCGGGAAGGCAGATGGATTGAAATTGAGTGAGAAGAACCTTTTCTTCGTGGACCTTTTCGGATAACAACCAAAACCAGAATGGTTTGGTCTTCCAAATTCACTCTTTTTGTATTAATCCATACTCGGAACCCATGAATTTCGTTCGAGTCACCATTCTTTTGGAATCAAACACGAATCAAGGAGCACCATGGCGGTAGGATGGGCCCGCGAAGGAGCGGTTCAGGAGCAGATCGATGCAACAATTGATGATGGGGTTGAGCTCGCTCGAAGCCGTCTTCCCAAGGGAGAAAGCCTGGCTTACTGTGAGGAATGTGAGCAGGAGATCCCATTAGCAAGGCGGGAAGCGGTACCCGGGGTGAGGCTCTGTGTCCGTTGTCAGCAAGATCTTGAAAATGGGCAGCAAAAGGCGTTTACCTTCAACCGGCAGGGAAGCAAGGGAAGCCAAATGAAATGAGCCCTCGTTATGATTTGAAATAAAGAGGCTCTTCACAAGCAGGTACGAACCTTTCAGCAGAACTCATTTTTCCATGCAGATTCTTCCCTTACATCCTTTGCTTGCCGCGGAGATCAGGGACTTCAGCCTTGATCAATTTGAAGAATCAGATTGGACGCAGATCATTGAATCGCTGAAAAAATATTCTGTTTTGGTTTTCAGGAACCAGGAAATTGACAATGAGGCGCAGATTCGTTTTTCAGAGAGGCTGGGGCCGCTGGAGACCACAAAAGTAGGGACCGAAGGTGCAGGGACCAAGCTGGTTTTTTTGAGCAATATGAATTCGAAGGGAGAACTCCTTCCGGTTACCAGCAGAGCCATTCTTAACAACCGTGCCAATCAACTCTGGCACTCCGACAGTTCCTTCAAAACGGTTCCCGCCCGGGCCACGGTTCTCAGGGCAGTGAAGATTCCTCCGGAACAGGGGGATTCACGATTATTCAAATTCACGCACCAAAATTGATCCGGACTTGGTGACCGAGGAAGAAAAGCAGGCGCTTCCCCCCGTGCGGCAACCCCTGGTCTTGAATCATGGATCCCATGGAAAATCCCTTTACATGGGAGCTCACCTGACAAAAATCGAAGGGGTTCCCGAAAACACCGGGAAAGCCCTGATCCAGCAATTAACGGAAAACACGGAAAACCCTTCATACATCTACCGCCATCATTGGCAGGTCCATGATGTGGTGGTTTGGGACAACTTGTCGGTGATGCACCGGGCAACGCCATTTGAGAATCAGAAATACGGAAGAACCATGATCAGGACCGCCATCGGCTGCAGGGAAAAGCTTCATTTCGATACCGTCATCGGGACCGATGGAAACCTTTGATTACATCATCATCGGGGCGGGTTCTGCAGGATGTGTCCTGGCGAACCGGCTTTCCGAAAATCCAAGCCTGAACATCCTCCTCATCGAAGCCGGAGGTTCGGACAAACATCCTTACATCCAGGCGCCGGCAGGGTTTCTCAAGACTTTTGACAACCTCCGCTTCAACTGGTGTTATCAAACGAAAGAAGGTGAAGGAGTCGGGGGACGTAAAATATTCTTCCCGAGAGGCAAGGTCCTCGGAGGTTCGAGTTCCATCAGTGGACATCTCTATGTGCGCGGACAGTCGATGGATTTTGACCATTGGGCGGAATTGGGAAATCAGGGTTGGTCCTACAAAGAAGTTCTGCCCTATTTCATCAAATCCGAGGACAGGTCCACTGGGAAGGATGTTTATCATGGAGTCAGAGGCCCGCAGCATGTCTCGGATGTGCTGGAACGCCACCCCTTATGTGAATTGTTTGTCCAGGGAGCCCAAGACCTGGGTGTGAGGGTCAACCCCGATTACAACGGTGAATCTCAGGAAGGGGTTTCCTATTACCAGAGGACCATTCTCAATGGCCGCAGGCACAGTGCTGCCACGGCATTTCTCGACCCGATCCGAAACCGGGCCAATCTGAGAATCATCACTGGTGCCCTGGTTGAGCGTTTGACCTTCGAGGGAAAGCAGGTCAAAGGAGTGGTGTTTCAGAAAAACCAGCGAACGGAAGAAGTCCGGGCAGGAAAAGAAATTTTACTCAGTGCAGGGTCCATCAATTCTCCTAAACTGCTCCAGCTTTCCGGAGTGGGCAATGCTGAATTTCTGAGGAATCTGGGAATTGAGGTGATTCATGATTTGAAAGGGGTCGGAGAGGGATTTCAGGATCATTATGCGATCCGGGTTGCCAATCGGGTCAAGGGGCTTCAAACCCTGAATGAGAGAGGCCGGGGGATCAGCCTGATCTGGGAAATCCTCAAGTGGTTTGCAACCGGGAAAGGGCTGCTTGCTTTTTCTCCTGCCTCCGTCGGGGCATTCATCCGTTCCACTCCGGAGTTATCGAGGCCGGACCTGCAGTTCGTCTTCACACCGGCAAGCTATTCGGAAACCGAGGGTGCTGTTGGAGAACTGAATCCCTTTCCGGGAATGACCTGTGGAGTATGGCAGATGCGTCCTGAAAGCAGGGGGCATGTCCGGATCTGTTCCAAAGATCCCAAAGAAAATCCGGAAATCCAGCCGAATTACCTGACCGAGGAGGTGGACCGGCAGGCAGTGGTTTCGGGATTAAAATGGTGCAGGAAGTTTCTACAAACCAAAGCTCTCGAACCCTACACTGCCGAGGAAACCCTGCCGGGCGGAGCGGTTCAATCCGATGATGAAATTCTCGATTATGCAGCCCGAAAAGGAGCCACCGTCTATCATCCGGTCAGTTCATGCCGAATGGGAACCGACCCGGAAGCTGTCGTGGATCAGGAACTCAAGGTCAAAGGGTTGCAAGGCCTGAGGGTCGTGGATGCCTCGGTCATGCCCAGCATGGTCTCAGCCAATACCAATGCCGCGACATTGATGATCGCCGAAAAAGCTGCAGACCTGATTTTGGGAAAATCGCTTGAGCCTGCTGAACTGTGAATTGATCAAACTGAAATATTCCCCAAACTCTTACTAAGTTTTTTTGGAGCTCTTATCGAGAAGAATTCAGTATCTTCAATCCAATGATAAACTTACCTTCAGCAGGGTCTTAACACTATCTTCGCTGCGGAGGTTTTCCCTTGCAGAAGATCTGAAAACGCATTGGGGCCTTCCAATAGCGAACGTTCTTCAAACCAGTCCAAAGCACCAAGTTTGCCTTCTGCCATAGCCGTCACGGTTTGCTGAAAATCCATCATGGTGTAGGTATAAACACCCACAAAGGTGATTTCCTGGAGGGTAAGCCTTCTTGCATCAAATCCGTCAACTCCATCCAGTAAACCGACATGAACGATGACGGAACCTGGTTTTGCGGATTGGATCGCCGTTCTTCTGCTCTCCTTGCTTCCAACCGCATCAATGATGACATCCATGCTTCCATCGGTGAGGTTGTTTTCTTTTGTAGGATCAAAAACAAATTCTATTCCAGCCTGTTCAGCAGTCTCGCAGCGTAATTGGTTGGTTTCTGCAATGGAAATTTCTTTACATCCAAACGCTTTGAGGGCCAGTGCCGAACCGAGTCCCACTGCTCCAGCACCAATCACAAATGCTTTCGCCTCAGCCAGGGGACGGTATGAAAGACGATTTGCGGTTAAGACAGCATGCCATGCTGTTGCCAGCGGTTCCGCCAATGCTGCCTTGGTCGTACTCAGATCATCCGGAATGGGGATTAAATTGGTGGAAGGCATTGCTATGTAATCAGCAAATGCGCCTTGCCGTGGGGGCATCGATATGATTTGCCGATCGGGACATAAATTGGACCTGCCATCCCAGCAATAATGACAATTCCCACAGGTTACCAGGGGATTGATTACAACCCGCTCTCCTTTTTGATCTCCTTCTTCAATAACTCCGGATGCTTCATGGCCCAATATCAAAGGCGCGGGTCGACGATCATCATGGCCTAAATAAGCGTGCATATCCGAGCCACAAATCCCAACATTGGTGATTTTCACCAACAACTCTCCTTCATTTGGACGTGGTTCATCAAAATCACGGTAGACGACCTTTTCTGGAGCGGTGTAGACAAGTGCTTTCATTTTGCAGTAAATCCTCCGTCAAGCATTAAAATTTGACCCGTTACAAAAGCAGATGCGTCGGAGCACAAAAAGAGTAACGGACCATCCAAATCCTCATATCTTCCGTTACGCCCGATGCATGTCTGTTTTGCATTCCGTTCTGCACGTTCAGGGTCGCTGAAAACAGGTTCCGTCAACTCAGTAGGAAAAAATCCTGGTCCGATGGCGTTGATGTTGATTCCGGAACTTGACCATGCTTCAGCCATGGACCGGGTCAACTGCCCGATGCCCCCTTTCGAAGCACCATAGGAAATTCCATTGGGGAAGGCACGAAAAGTCTGGAGAGACGCGAAGTTCACAATCCTTCCCCAGTTTTTTGCTTTCATGAAAGGGACAAAGTGCTGACTGAAGAAAAAAGGAACAGAAAGGTTCAGCCAAAGTGTTTCGTTCCACTGCGACCGGTCAATCGTGTCAGCATGCATCCGGTTGTTTAAACCGGCTGCATGGACCAGGATATCAGGAGATCCGAAATGCTCTAAGACTTTTTCTGCAAGCCTCTCAAGCTGTGTTTCATCACCAAGATCATGGGCCTCACAAGCGACCTTCCCTTCATTCTCCTCCACCCAATCCTGAAGCTTTTCCTGACGTCTTGCAATTCCTACGACGGAAGCGCCGGAACGGGCCAACACATTTGCTGCATGCCTTCCAAGACCGCTGCTTGCTCCTGTTACAAAAGCGACTTTCTTTCGGACATCAAACAGGTTCTTTGAATCTTGAGCATCAGCTTTCATTTGCCCGAAGGTTGAAGGTTTCATCAGGAAAATATTTTGCCAATCGAATGTCTCCGGTCCGGGCATGGGCTTCCATGCCTTCCAGCCTTGAGATCCGTGCCGTGATGGCTGCAACATCACGATTTGCTTCCTCGGTCGCTCTCTGGGTGGTGACAATCTTGATGAACTTGTGCACCGAAAGTCCACCGGTATAACGCCCTGCCTCCTTCGTCGGAAGGATGTGATTGGTTCCGGAACACTTGTCCCCGAAGGCTACGGTGGTTTCCTCTCCGACAAACAAAGAACCGTAGTTTTTCAGTCGATTCGTATACCAGTCCAGATTCTTTGTCTGAACTTCAAGGTGTTCCGGTGCATACTGGTCGCTCACCTTTGCAGCCTCCTCATCGGTGTCACAGAGAACCACTTCACCGAAGTCTCTCCATGCATTATTTGCTGCTTCACGCTGAACGTCCGGTAAAGCTTCTATCAGGGGCTGCATTCGGTCCATCACCTTGTTTGCAAAATCCCTGTTGGTGGTAACCAGCCAGGCTGGAGAATCGATGCCATGCTCTGCCTGTCCGACCAGGTCCACTGCCACAATCTCCGGATCAGCAGTCTCGTCTGCAATGATGAGAATTTCCGTTGGTCCGGCAAAAAGATCGATTCCAACTCTTCCAAAAAGCATTCGCTTTGCTTCAGCCACATACTTATTTCCGGGGCCAACCAGGATGTCTGCCCTGCTTCCAGTGAAGAGACCGAATGCCATTGATGCAATACCCTGAACCCCACCCATGGCAAGGATGTGGTCAGCACCGCATAAATTCATCGTGTATAGAATCGCCGGATGAATTCCTCCATGTTCTTTTTTGGGAGTGGAACAGGCAACGATGTTTTCAACTCCTGCCGCCTTGGCAGTTGCAATTGACATGATAGCGGATGCAACATGGGCATAGCGGCCTCCAGGGACATAACATCCCGCGGTATTCATCGGGATCAATTTTTGACCAGCCCATAATCCCGGGCTGAGTTCAACCTCGAATTCCTGAATGCTTTCCATTTGTTTGCGGGCAAAGCCGTAAACGCGGTCGAAAGCAAATTGCAGGTCGTCCTTGAGCTGTTGAGTGACTTTTGTTGCGGATTCTTCAATTGCGTCCTTTGAAACAATGATGTCTCCATCCCACCCATCCAGCTTGTTGCCGTATTCAATCGCTTTCTTTTCCCCAAACTCTTCAATGTCCTTCAAAATCCCTGAAACGGTATCCCTGGTTTGATCTTCCCCCGTGGTAGGTTTCTTGGTTGCTTTTTTTAGATATTCGATAGCCATTGAGTTCCTGTTCGATGAGTATGCCTCGCAGGAGGCAGGTTGTTCGTCAATTTAAGGCCCATAGTGAAAGTTCCGGGACAAATGCCAAGAGGATGACCACACTCAACATTGCCAGAACATAGGGAACTGCTCGCCCTGCTATATGAATGACCGAGGTCCCGGTCAGTCCGGAAACCACAAATAAATTAAGTCCTAAAGGAGGAGTAATGAAACCAACTCCAAGGGAAGTCACCATGACAATGCAGAAATGGATGTCGTCAAATCCGATTTCCTGTGCCAGAGGAAGAAGGATCGGAGACAAAATCACAATGTTTGGAGTGGTTTCCATGACACATCCTGCAACCATCAGGATTCCTATGATGATCAAAGTTAAAATCACCGGATCGTCAGTAAAGGAGGTCATGACCTGAACAAAAGCCTGAGGAACTTCGAGTATTGCAAGGGTTTGGGCTAGAGGAAGACTCATTGCGATGATAGGAACGATTGCTCCGTTTACTTTTGCAGAACTGGCAAGCATTTTAGGGAAATCACTCAATTGCAGTGTCTTTTTCCAAAACCCGATGATGATGGATGTCACAACAGCAACCGCTGCTGCTTCGGTGGGAGTGAAAACTCCGGAATAGATGCCTCCCAGGATAATGACGACTACAAGCAAGGCGTGTCTGCCCCGGATAACGGCCGTAATCCATCGTTTGAAAGAAAAACCTAATTCATTTCTTTCGTAATTATGAATTCGGTTGAGCACTATATTGGTCAGCATGATGGAGAGCAGGATTAAGACTCCCGGAATCATTGCGGCAAGAAACAAGGTTGATGAAGAAATGCCTAAAACCAAACCGATGATGATGTACGCAATTGAAGGGGGGATCAGAATGCCGGTACAGGCTCCCGAAGCAACCAAGGCGCATGCATATGGTTTTGGGTATCCTTCTTTGACCATCCTATCGATGGTCATGCGACCGATGGCCGCTGCATCAGCAGCATCAGAACCCGAGATGCAGGCAAAAAAACCGCAACCAAGAATGGTTGCAGTTCCAAAACCAGAACGTAATCCTCCGACGGTGGCGTCTGCAACATCCAATAGTTTTTCTGAAAGTCCCGTTCTGACAAGCACATCACCCGTCAGGATGAATAAAGGGACGGCAATCAGAGCAAAAGCATCGATCCCATCAAACAGGGCTTCACCGAACAGACTTAATGGCAGGACCTCTGTCGTAAGTAAAATGGCAATGGAACCTAGACCAAGCACGACCCATATCGGGACAGCCATGATGATCATCAACAACATCACCAGAAGGGGGCCATTAAACTCCCATCCGAGATCAATGACGGCCTGTTGTTGGGTATAAAGTTGATACATTTATTCCGTGCTCAGTCGAATAACTTGTTGCCTTTGAAAACTTCCCGTTTGAGTACCAAGTCTTGAAAATCACGTTTGATGGATTGGATAAGCCGGAAAACCACCAGCAGGAATCCTAAAGGAACGGCCAAAGTGAACCAGACTTGAGAAATGCGTAAACCGTGGGTGACCGATCCAAATTCCAGGGAAGTGAAAATGGGATGCATGGACCAGTAGAGTGCAACCAGGGCCAGTACCATGGTCAACAAATCACCAAGCAGGTAAAGCACCGTTCTCGATCGATTGGATAAGTAGTGCATGAGCACATCGATCCGGATGTGTGCACGATCTTTGACTGC
>LNZD02000248.1 GCA_001469005.2 SAR324 cluster bacterium lautmerah10 | reverse complement strand
ATGCTGTGAAAAGTGAAAGTTTTCGGACTTGAGAATCAAACAGATAGAAAATCTGTTGCTATGAACATTGATTTTTTAATGATGCTATGTGCATTGGTTAGGAATGATGCTGAGTGTATTGGTTAAGATTGTTGCCATGTCCAAAGGTATTTGATTGATTCATGTCTTTGATAATGAACAAAGGTAGTTCATTTTGTGAAGTTTGTAGCTGCATACTTTAGGCTAAAGCAAATACTAAAATGATTTTCAGACTTCTCTTCCAGAATTGGTTGAAAAAATTAATGTTTTGAAAATGAAAGGGTTAGGCGGTACAAATAAATTTCGGAAAATTTTCCGATGTTTTATGCAATCCTGCATAAAGCATTCACTCATTCAAATCAGAGAGGACATAATGCTTCGATGGTCTAAACATTTCACCGTGCTGGCAATCAGCGCACTGCTCAGTCTCCCCGCATGGGGTGCTCAAACTTTTGTAACCATCGGGACCGGTGGTGTCACCGGTGTTTATTATCCCACCGGTGGTGCAATCTGCCGATTGGTCAACAAAAACCGTAAGCAGCACGGAATCCGTTGCTCCACGGAAAGTACCGGTGGATCCGTCTACAACATCAACACCATCCGTGCAGGGGAATTGGATATGGGTGTAGCCCAATCCGATTGGCAATATCATTCCTATCGCGGAACAAGCAAATTCAAAGACCAGGGACCTTTCACCGGTCTGAGGGCGATTTTTTCCGTTCACCCGGAACCCGTCACCATTCTTGCGAGAAGAGACTCCGGTATCAGGCATATTGATGACCTGAAAGGGAAAAGGCTAAATATCGGCAACCCAGGTTCGGGAACCCGTGCTACCTGGGAAGTGATTGAGGAAGCTCTCGGATGGAGCAGAAGTGACCTGAAACTGGCAGCCGAACTCCGTTCTGCAGAAACCGGACAAGCGCTTTGTGACAATAAAATCGATGCCTATTTCTGGCTCGTAGGACATCCTTCCGGACTTACCAAAGAAACGGTCTCATCCTGTGACGCAGTGATTGTTGAAGCATCAGGTCCCGGTATTGCGGGTCTGGTAAGGGACAACTCCTTTTACCGATGGGCAAACATTCCTGGTGGAATGTATTCCGGAAATCCCAATGACATCAAAACCTTTGGTGTGGGTGCAACCTTTGTCACTTCAACCAGAACCTCTGAAGAGGTCATCTATCAAGTCGTGAAAGCTGTCTTCGACAACTTTGACCAATTCAAAAAACTCCATCCCGCATTCCGTAATCTGAAAGAAAGCGAAATGATCAGCGATTCCCTCTCTGCACCTCTGCATGATGGGGCCAAGCGTTATTATAAAGAACGGGGTTGGATGTAATTGATGCATCATCAAAGGCCGCCACTCGATGGTGGCCTTTCTTCACCTTTTTGTTTTTATAATCCTTCTGTTGTCCCCTCCGGTTTTCTTCTTCCATGAAATCATCTGAACCTGAAGATAACCAAATCTCTGAAGAAGAACTCAAAGAACAACTTGATGAAATTGTGTCCTCCGTGGACACAGGTGCCCGAGATACCACCTCAGGTGCAGGCAAGATATTAGCGCTTGTTGCGTTGGTATGGTCTCTTTTCCAAATCTGGATTGCATCACCTTTTCCCTACCTAGTTGCAGACTGGATCCCACTCTTAAACAGCACCCACATCCGTTCAGCACACCTTGGATTTGCCATGTTTCTGGCTTTCATTGCATTCCCGGCGCTGAAGCGGTCATCACGAACAAAAGTTCCACTGCTGGACTGGATTTTTGCTCTGATTGCAACCAGTTGTGCACTTTACATTGCTGTTTTTTCCGAGGAATTGGCGGACCGTCCTGGACTTCCCATCCTCCAGGATCTGATCATTTCCGGCATTGGACTGATTTTTCTTTTAGAAGCAACACGACGTTCACTTGGGATTCCGATGATGATCATCGCAATGTTGTTCTTAACCTATGTTTTCTTCGGCGAGCATGCTCCAGATATCATTGCATGGAAGGGAGCTTCGTTTAATAAGGCCATGTCTCATATGTGGTTATCGCAGGAAGGAGTTTTTGGAATCGGACTTGGTGTTTCTTCAGGATTCATATTCTTGTTTGTCCTGTTTGGAGCACTCCTGGAAAAAGCCGGAGCAGGCAATTATTTCACCAAAGTCGCATTTGCACTGCTTGGCCATTATCGTGGGGGCCCTGCCAAGGCAGCAGTGGTTTCTTCAGGAATGAATGGCATGATCTCGGGTTCCTCCATCGCAAATGTTGTGATCACCGGCACATTCACCATCCCTTTGATGAAACGCGTGGGTTTCAAAGCCGAAAAGGCCGGTGCGGTGGAAGTGGCAGCCTCAACCAATGGACAGTTGATGCCTCCGATTATGGGAGCTGCCGCATTTTTAATGATCGAATACGTAGGAATCTCCTACCTTGAAGTGATCAAACATGCCTTTCTGCCCGCAGTGATTTCATACATTGCACTGGTTTACATCGTCCATCTTGAGGCAATGAAAGCCGATCTGAAAGGGTTGAAACCACGAAGAGTGACCACCCTTTTTAGTAAGATCGTGACCTTTTTCATGGTCATCATCGGATTGATCGTACTTTCAGGAATCATTTATTATGGATTCGGCTGGGTCAAAACGGTTGCCGGGAGTGCTTCACCCTGGATTGCAGGAGTTGTCATCCTGCTGGTTTACATAGGGCTGATCCGCTATTCAATCCGTTATCCTGACCTGGAAATTGATGATCATCATATCGAATTAATTGAACTCCCAGAGACCGGTCCTACGGTGAAATCCGGTTTGCATTACCTGTTACCAGTCGTGGTATTGATTTGGTGTTTAATCGTTGAACGCTTCTCACCAGGACTCGCCGCTTTTTGGGCGACCATGATCATGGTTTTCATCATTTCAACCCAGCGTCCACTGAAAGTCTATTTCCGGAACCAGGAAAATCAAAAAGAAGAATTCCTGAAAGGTCTGAAGAATCTTGTTGATGGTTTGATTTTCGGTGCCCGCAACATGATTGGTATCGGGATCGCGACAGCAACTGCTGGTATCATCGTGGGTTCAGTCACCTTGACAGGAATCGGCCTGGTGATGACCGAGTTCGTGGAATTCATTTCAGGAGGAAACCTGATTTTGATCCTGATATTCACTGCATTCATCTGCCTTTTGCTGGGAATGGGACTGCCGACCACAGCCAACTACATCGTGGTATCGACCCTGATGGCCCCAGTGATTGTCACCTTGGGTGCACAAAACGGGTTGATCGTCCCCCTGATTGCGGTGCATATGTTCGTGTTCTATTTCGGGATTCTCGCCGATGACACCCCGCCGGTGGGTCTGGCGGCGTTTGCTGCTTCGGCAATCGCGCATAGTGATCCGATCAGAACGGGCATCCAGGGTTTCACATATGATATCCGAACAGGAATCCTTCCCTTTCTGTTCATCTTCAATAATGAATTATTGATGATCGGGATTGAAAACGTGTGGCATCTGCTGGTTACCATTGCCAGCGCGGTGATGGCGATGCTGATGTTCGCTGCCGCGACCCAGGGATTTTTTGTAGTCCGCAGCCGCTGGTGGGAGACGCTGGCACTTCTGCTGATTTCTTTCACTCTCTTTCGGCCCGGTTTCTGGTGGGACATGGTCTATCCGCCTAATCAAATCCTTCCCCCAAGCGCCATCTATGAAACGGTTGAAACCATGCCCTCAGAAAGCAGTCTGCAGATGCATGTGGAGGGAGAAAACCTGGAGGGAAAACTTATCAGTAAAATGGTGGTAATGCCCATGGGAGATACCGGTCCCGGTGTTGAAAGACTTGAACGTTCCGGACTCTTGCTCCGTCAGGAAAACAAAAAAATGCTGGTTGATACGGTGGTCTTTGACAGTGCCGCCGAAAAGGCCGGAATTGATTTCGACTGGGAAATCCTCAGCCTTCAGATTCCTGTTGATCAGCCTCCCAAGCAGTGGATGTACCTGCCGGCTCTGATGCTGTTAGGCATGGTGGTGTTCATGCAGCGCAGACGGCGTGCATTTTCCTCATGAGACCGCAGTCAAATCCTCGCGAGCGGGTGATTGAGGAATTCAAAAATTTATATCACACCGATCCCTCCTTCCTAGTACGTGCCCCGGGCCGTGTCAACCTGATCGGC
>LNZD02000247.1 GCA_001469005.2 SAR324 cluster bacterium lautmerah10 | reverse complement strand
GATGAGATCATTTCATTTTTTGTCACATTTTTGTCACACCTGGTACTAAAATTAGCCCCTTAAGACCTATGAAATGATTGAAATTATAGGAAGATGGGAAGTACCAATAGGAACCAATAAATCATTCTTTATAGCTAGTATTGTTGAAATTGATTGTGACAAATTTGTGACAAAACAATTGGAGCAACAATTTTAAGCTGATAAAGAAACCGTTTAACGTATTGATTTATATGGCTTTTTAATGGCGCACCCGGAGCGATTCGAACGCCCGACCTTCTGAACCGCAATCAGATGCTCTATCCAGCTGAGCTACGGGTGCCTGAAGGAGAGGAACATTATGATGCCTGCAATCCTCTCAAAGGTCAATAGCAACCCCATCCAATAGATTCACTCCCGGAGGATTTCAATCCTCTTCCCGGTTTACGGTTTCCGGGGAGAAGGCGGGAATGCAAACCGAACAATAGTGTGAAGGTTGATCGAAGGGATTGGAATAGCGCACACGACTCCCCCCTTTGACGAGGATCGACTGTTTCGCTTCCAGCACATGGGTCTGCCCATCGACCTCAACCTGCATCTTCCCGGAATAGACAAGGGTGTATTCATCGAATTCCGGAGTCTGAAACGGTTCTGTCCATCGCGGCGGAGCTTCCATTCTGGCAAGGCTTAACTGATCCCCGCCCTGACTTGCCTTTCCAAAGTGTTCTTCGATGATCTTGTCGTCCCCGGTGGGAACACGAAAAGGGTTTTTCTGGAGAATCATGCTGATGCCTCGACGGGGTTTTTGCTTTCATTCCATTTTTCCAGGAGTATTCTCGGGTCTCCGGAAGCTCGCATCTGCCGGTCATGATCGGGACGTTTGGCGGTCAATTCGATGACATAGCCGTTGGGATCCCTGAAGTAGATGGAGTCAATGAACCCGTGATCGGAAATTCCCCGGCATTCCATTTCAGAATTCTTGCCGATTTCAAACATCTTTTTTAAATGGTCCTGTTCCACTTCAAGGGCAATATGCAGGTCAAAATCCCGTTGATCCTTGAACTCAAACGGAGTTTCAGGATCATCGAAAAAGGCCAGAAAGGAACCGTCTCCCATCTTGTAGAATGTGTGAAGGACCTTGGTTGGCCTCCCGGTCTTGGTGGAGCTGATTTCCAGTGCTCCCGCCAGTTCGAGGCCGAGAAAATCCTCATAGAACTTCCTGGTTTCCTCGGAATCCCTGCAACGGTAGGCATTGTGGTGGAGTCCTTTGATCATGGGATTTACCTTACTGAAAGATGTTCAAATGAAAGTCATGCTACTCCAATTCCTACGTCCTGTCCAAAAAAACGGTTCCGCATTGTCATTGAGTGATTGAATGGAGTAATGCAGGTCAGGTTTGGTTTTGCTATTTTAATCTCCAAACAACACCTGAGACTCAACTGCATCCTGAATCCGAATATGAAACAAGCTCGTCCCCGTTTTCTGATCCTCTGTTTCGATGCCCTTCGCCCGGACATGGTTTCCGAAGAAACGATGCCGAACCTGCATCGCTTTGCTCGTGAGGGTGTTAGGTGCAAACAACACCGTGCCGTCTTTCCATCCGAAACCAGGGTCAATCAGGCTTCCCTGGTAACAGGCTGTTATCCGCAAAAGCATGGAATTGTTGGAAACAAATTCTTCGACCCGGTTGCCTCTCCGGGGAAGCTTTTTAATACCGGAGACGAAAACCAACTCATGGAAGGAGACCGGAGACTTGGGGGAAAACTGGTCGATGTTCCGGTATTGGGTGAACTGCTGGCAGAGCATGACCTGAGTCTCGCAACCCTCAGTTCGGGAACTCCCGGAGGTGCAAGGATGCTGAACCATAAAGCGGAATCACTGGGAACTTTCCGTTTCGCTCTCCATCGCCCGGATGCTTCAGTGCCCCGAAATGCGGTTGCGGAAATGCAGGAAAAGCTCGGTCCCGTTCCGGAACACCAGATCCCAAGCCTGGAATGGCTGACCTATTCCACCAATGCCTACCTGAATTATATCGAACCTGTGCTGAGTCCAGATGTCTGCATCCTCTGGTTTTGCGAACCGGACAACAGCTACCATTTCCGGGGACTGGGCAGTCCGGAAAATCTGCAGGCTCTGAGTCGTGCCGATCAGGAATTCGGAAGGATCCTGGACTGGCAACATTCACAAAATGAAGAATCCCCACTGCAGATCATCACCTTTTCGGATCACGGTCAACTCACCGTCTGTGGAGAAACAATCAACCTTCAGGGGTGTCTCCAGGAAGCAGGATTCACCGTTGGGGAACCTCCCGGAAAAGATGTTGACGCTGCGGTGGCAGTGGACAGCGCGGGTGGAATTTATGTCCGAGACTCTGATCCGGTACTGATCGGAAGAATCGTCGAATGGCTTCAGCAACAACCCTGGTGTGGTCCTGTTCTGACCCGGAACGGAGAAAAGTCCCTAAAACTTGAAATGGCGGGACTGGACCATCCCCGGGCTCCCGATATTGCGCTGGTGCTGAAAAGTAATGACCTGGAAAATGAATACGGCATCCGCGGAGGCTGCATGAATAACTCCTCCTTTTACCCTGTGGGAGGCGGGCTCCACGGCGGTTTGAATGCTCTTGAACTGCAAAGCTGGATGGCTGCCAGGGGGGATTGTTTTCAGTCTGAATGCGAATCAAAACTCTCATCGGGAATCGTCGATATCCTGCCAACCATTCTTCACCTGCTGGATGTTCCAGTGCCGGAACATGTGCAGGGCAGGGTGCTTCACGAAATTATTTCTGAATCCTCAGAATGTTCTATCCCAGAAATGAAAAGGGTTACCCATGAAGCACAAGGGGCAGGAGACTATCAGGCAAAGCTTGAGGTTACTGAATTGGGCGAGCATTTCTATCTCGAACAAGGTTGGGTGGAAGAAGGCCTAAAATGAGTATTTTCCAAACCCCTCATCCGCCCTGACGGGCACCTTCTCCCCGAAGGAGAAGGTATTTTCAATTTCTTGGAGAATGGTTGAAACAGTAATTTTGGACAAGGAAGCCATTCGGGTAGAAGGGAAAAAATCTATTTTTTTCGTGGTTACAACAAAGTCATTGACTCAAAACTCAATTTGAGAGGCAGCGAAAAAAAGTATGAATTGCTTTGAAAAAGACTCCTCTCATTTGAAATGTCGTTTCTGTCATTCTGCGTGAAGCCTTAGGCGTAATCGCAGAATCCATTGACAGGATATTGGCCCCACGCCAAGTGTGAGAGGTGGACCTTCGAAGTCGGCGGGCATAAGGCTGAAGAGAGCGCTTTCCGGAACCCCTCATCCGCCCTTACGGGCACCTTCTCCCCGAATGAAAGGAGTAGTTTTTGGTTTATAATTTTATATTTAGGATATCAGCAACATAGGTTGATATCAAAAACTAACCAGCGACTACAATGACCACTCATTTCCACTGGTCCCCACTCACTGACAAAGATTTTACTACTGGCCTATCTCTCTTACTCCCACTGTTGACCTCAGATCCTTGATTTAGTAATTTTTTTTGTGTTTTTATAAACCTTAATTAAAGGAGTTGATATGCATATCAGTTTTAGAATTCTTGGAATTCTCTTTTTCCTTTTTATGGCAGTATTTTTATACAAGGAAGCCATTCTGGCAGAATGGCAAATTTAAATTTTTTGATGCTTACAGCAAAATCATTGACTCAAAAC
>LNZD02000246.1 GCA_001469005.2 SAR324 cluster bacterium lautmerah10 | reverse complement strand
CGCTTTTTGGGATCATAATCATAATGTCTGCAGTGGTCCCCCATTTTGTTGAGATAGTTTGCTGATGCCGCATAGGGTTTGCTTGCCAAAAGCCCTCCATCGGCGTACTGGCTCATACCTCGCGTGTTCGGCAGTTCCACCCATTCTACTGCATCGATGTAAATGCCCAGGTACCAGCGATCCACTTCATCAGGATTGATTCCGGAGAGCATCGCGAAGTTTCCTGTAACCATCAGCCTCTGGCTGTGATGGGCATAGGCATGATCGAGAGACTGCCTGACTGCTTGCCCGACACAGCGCATCTTCGTTTTTCCGGTCCAGAAAAAGTCCGGAAGTTTATTGGTATACCCAAAATGATTGAGCGAACGGTACTCAGGCATTTTGGCCCAATAAATCCCGCGCATGTACTCCCTCCATCCCAGGATCTGCCTGATGAATCCTTCGATCTGGGCAAGACCAATGGCTTCTGGATTTGCCTCCCAACTTTTCAAAGCACGCTCGATCACCTCCCGGGGATGGAGGATTTTGGAATTGAGTGCAAAAGAGAGCCTGGAATGAAAAAGAAAAGGATCTTTCTCTGTCAATGCATCCTGGAAGGTTCCGAAATGGGGAAGGGCTTCCGAACAGAACCATTCCAGCTGAGCCTCGGCCTGGGAGCGGTCCACGGGCCAATTGAGCTTTTCCGGATCGATGTTGCCCAGCGTTCTGACCTCCATTGAGTCCAGCATCCGGACGATCGCACTGACATCATTTTCGGGTTTGGGACTTTGTGGAAAGGGTACGGAACCATCGTAGGCTTTACGGTTTTCTGCATCATAATTCCAGCGTCCGCCGACTGGGTCTTTACCCTCCATCAGGATGTTTTCACGGCGTCTGAGGCTGCGGTAAAAATTCTCCATCAGGTATTGTTTTTTCCCAGCAAAAAAAGCCTCCAATTCATCGCGGGTGGTGAGGAAATGCTCGCTGTCCACCGGACCGCCTGCTAAATCCCTTGTTTTAAAAAATTCCCGGAGTTGCTGGTCCAATCTCCACTCATCCGGAAGCTGCCACTCAAAACGCCGGCAATTGAGCTTCTTCAGCAAATGATCCAGGTTTTCCTCAAGCGATTGATCATTTTCAGGATCATCAAGTTTTAGGTAGTGCACCTGAAATCCCTGATTCTCAAGGAATCCTGCAAAGCGCCGCATGGCCAGGAAAAAAGCACAGACCTTCTGGATATGGTGGGTGACATAATCCGTTTCCTGACGCATTTCCATCATCAGGTAATGGACACCTTTTTGAGGATTTTGAAACCAGGAATGATTGTGGTTGAGTTGATCTCCAAGGATCAGCCGTAAAGTCGTCATATTTGAAGTATTTTGAAACCAATTAGAGAATTCGTCTTCCCTAAATGATTACGCAGAAGAGAACTTTTGGAGCTTTACAGTTTGAGACCCAACGGAAGGAAAAAAACGAGAATCGGGGTTCCCTCGAATAGGATTAAGTTTCACTCATAAAAAACAACTTTATCCCCTTTGATCAGATAATTGGATTCGGTTTCATAGATCATTTCACCTCCTACCATGAATTCTCCGATCTCGAGAACCCCATAGAGCCAGATTGCATCAAGTAATTCTTCAAAGGGAACCGGTTCTTTCATTTCAACGAAAATCACCTGGTTCGGCGGAGGGGGAGGGACGTGGATACACATCCCAAAAACCGGAACGAGCAGGAATTCACTGATATAGTCAAAGCCGCCATCACCTTCGATCGGGACGGCATAGCCAGGAATTTTGACCGGCTTCCCCATCAGTTTTTTCAACTCAATCGGCATTTCCCCGGTTTTGACGTTCAACTGGCGTAATTGTCTCCAGGTGATTTCCTGGGTTTCAAAAATCGACCCGAAGGATTCAGCAGCAGGAAATAAGAATAAAAATAGAATGACTAGCGTCCGTAAGGACATCATTTTGGATCTTGAATCAGAGTCTTATGCTCATCCCGTCGGCCAGTGACTGTCGGTAGGCCCGATAGGCAGGCAACGCCCCCATGAGCATGCCTGCGATGACGATGGCAAAAAGAACACTATAATCCTGAATCCCAGGAGGCGTCAAAGGAAGAAAAAGACCGAGCCTGGTCTGCAGGATCGGTTGAGCGAAGAACAGGAGCAGGTAAAGCAATAGCATCCCCAGAATAATGCCGCTGATGCTGAGCAGCAGCGCCTCCCCGATCAGCAACCCGGAGATGGTGCCCGGACCGGCTCCCACCGACCGCAGGATGGCCATCTCCCTTCGGCGTTCGTTCAGTCCGGAAAGAAGAGCCGTCATCATTCCCAAAAGCCCTGCCAGCACGACAAAAGCGCTGATCACCCGCAATCCGGTTTCTGCAGTACGCAGCAGTTCCCAGAGTTCCTGAAGTGCTGCCCCGGGAAGGATCGCGCTCAAGGGTTCCTCACGGTAAGTATTCACTTCACGCTGCAGACTGAAGGCATGGATTTTTGAACGGAGTCCCACCAGAAAAGCCGTAATGGCCTCGGGGGTGAGATCGCGCTTGAGGACCTCCTCGTTATCGATGCGGTCTTCTTCCATTGGCGGAGCCCCGCTTTCCCAATCGATGTGCATGGCAGTGATGCCTTCAAGGCTGACATGAACGGTCTGGTCGACCGGGGTCCCCGTTGGCTTAAGAATTCCGACCACGGTAAAGGGGCGATCTTCATGCTTGAGAAACGAACTGCTTCGGAGCCAAGCACGGCATCGAAGACTCCGGAAAAGGGTGTTCCTTCTGAGAATTTCAGGCGTTGGCGATTCCCGTATCGGAACCGTTTGAAATAGTCGTGATTCGTCCCCAATACCCGATAACCATGGTGTGAATCTCCCAGAGAAAACGGGATGGTCCAACGGACCCGTGAATGTTTTTTGAAATCCTGGTAACTCTCCCAGGAGAGATTGTTGGGAGCGTTGCCCATCCTGAACACCGAGTAGAGAAGAAGCTGAAGAGATCCTCCGCGCGCACCGACAATCAGGTCCGTTCCGGAAACGGCGCTGGAAAAACTGGTCCGGACCCCTTTGCGGATCTGCTCCACTCCGATCAAAAGGGCAACGCTGATGGCAATGGAAAAAAGGGTCAGCAGCGCGGTTCCTTTTCGGTTCCAGAGACTTTTCGCAATGAGGTTGATCATGCTGCCTCCAAACGGGAAACCCTGTTGATCTGAGGAAGAGAAAGACTCCTTCCGAAGAATCGGCTCAGTTCCGAGTCATGACTGACGAAGAGCAGGGCACTGCCAGCCTTGTCACATTCGGCAAACAGCAGATTGAGGAACACCTCTCTGAGATCCGCATCGAGGGCTGAAGTGGGTTCATCCGCAATCACCAACTCAGGCCGGCCGATGAGGGCCCTGGCGGCGGCCACACGCTGCTGCTGGCCGACACTCAATTCCACCACCGGACGTCCCTCCTTGAGCGGTTCGGACAGCCCTAATGCCGTTAGCAGCCTTTGGGCTTCTTCAAGCCGTTCCGCCTGGTTGCGGCCTGCTCTTTGAGCACGTTTTTTGGAAAAACGGAGTGGCAGCAGGACGTTTTCTTCAAGTGAAAGATAAGGAAGCAGATTAAATAGCTGGAAGATAAACCCGAGGTGAGTGACGCGGAAGGCATCCCTGCGGGCACGTGAGAGGCTTTTCAGTTCCTCCCCGAGCACCCTGAGACTGCCGGATTCAGCGACCAAAATCCCTCCCACCAGGGAGAGCAGGGTCGATTTACCGCTGCCGCTCGGTCCCTGAAGGAAGATGCGTTCTCCCTGATCAATCTTCAGTTCGGGAAGATCGATGGTTGCCCGGTCCTGGTTGGGCCAACGGAAACACACATCCTTCAGTTCCAGAACGGCTTCGGTCATCTTCAGCGCCAGCCGCGGATCTTTCCATCCTGATTTTCAAGCTCCATGGCTCCCTGACGGTCTCCCACAATCCACTGCACCCGAATTTCTTCGATGCGAGGAAAGACCTTCATCATGCGGGTCTGGACCGAATCCAGATCATCCGCGTGATGACAGTTCCAGAGATAGCTTGCTTGGAATTCGGAATGGACTTCATCGCCATGATCATCATGATCCTTATCATGGTCGTGATCATGATCTTTTTCTGATTTACCATCATCATGGTCATCCCCGTGATCATGATGCTCTCCTTCATGATGTTCGCCTTCTCCGGAAAATAAAGTCTGCGAAACCTTGATCCCGACTGGGATGCACTCTGCCTCATCCGGAATATCAAAAAGGTTGGTGGGATTGGAAAGAATCGTCATGGCATAAGCAAAAACCTTTCGGTCCTTCTCGGATTCGGGCGAATATTCAAAGCCAATCAGACTGTCAGAAGGGACTTCAAATTGAAGTTGAAGCATTTTTCCTTCCATGGCCATCATGACCTTGGCTGCACCGTGTTCATGGGCATCGAGTTGTCGGCTTTGAGCATGAATGCTCAGGGGCAGAAGCAGGCCTGCCAAAAATAAGATGATGTAACGCATTTTGATTGAGTTGGTTTGAAGTTAAAAAAATTTTGAAATTCTTAAACTTCAAACCAAGGCGGAGCACGGGCTGGATGGTGCTTGTCGGAATCCCTTCCTTGGGAATAAAAATCCAGTGAATAAGAATCAGAACTAAGAGGAAAGTTGATGAACCATAATGCATCAGGAATTGCTGGAGCCGATTCCTTCAGGACCAGGACAAATGATTGAATGTCCTCGCCCGATTCCGGGAGATTCATCGGAGGATGCCTATGTTCCGGATCGGAACAATGAATCAGAATCAGATCCGAAAAGGATTTCCGTAACGGCTTGTCAACCAGACTCTTTGAATGTAAGCCCTGTGACAAAAAGGTGACGATCAGGAATGAGACAAATGTGGGGCGAAAAAGCCGCATCTCAACGATAAGAATGAATTGTTATAAAGTTACAATTTTTGTCTTATCTCAGTTTGTTATCAAGATCTTTTTTTGAACCGTTCCAGATCGGATGATTCAAGCCGACTCACTTCATTTCCCAAACAAAGCACAAACGTTTCCCACTCTTGAGGAAGAAGTTCATAACCTCCGGTGAGTTCACCAAACGAAGGAAGCAACAGCAGTTTTGATTTCAATGCAAAGCAGGGCAGACGCAGTTTGTCCCTTCCGTCACCGATTTTGACGCAGGGATGCACATGCCCGCATATTTGAAAATCCGCATCCTTTTCTTCCGATGACTGATGGCGAAGGACAAAGGGCCCGAGTTCCAAGGCATTTGAATGAACCTTCCAGGAATCTGGCAGAGAACGTTGATGGTCTCCATCATGATTCCCCTGAATCCAGTGAACTTCCATTGCCAGGGGATGAAGATCCCGGATCAACCTCTGAAGGGATTGTGGATTCTGGCGGGGACGGTGAACCAGGTCACCAAGGATGAAGAGTTGTTTAACCTGAAACTCTTTGATCAGTTTCACCAGGCGTTCATGATCCTTTTGGTGAGGTTGATTGCTGAGGGGAATCCCCTTTCCCTGCATGAACTCAGCTTTTCCCAGGTGGATGTCCGCCACCAGCATCGCATCCAGGTCCGGGAGGAGGAGGACCCGTTGAGGATGAAAGCCGATTTTTTGACCATGCAGGATTGTTTCTAGTATTTTTCCCACTGCCGCTTCATCCGATCAATCCGTTGCATCAGGGTTTCGTTGGTCATGCGCGCACTCATCCGTTCCACCAGGAGTGGAAAAGCAAGAGGCGTTGGGCGGGGAGGGTTTTTCCAGATAACGTTCAAATTTTGCATCCGTTCCAGGCTTTTTCTCAACCTTGGCGCTTCGAGTTGAATTTCCAGAACTTCATCCCGGGCCTGCTGAAGCAACAGGTGCTCGGGCTCGAATTCTTCAAATACGCCGTGAAGCAATGAAGTACTCATCTGCAGTTGTTTCTCGGTTTTCCGGGAACCCGGGTATCCCTGAAACACCAGCCCGGCCACCTGCGCCACACCCCGGAAACGCCGTTGAGTCAGTTCGGAGAGATTCACCGCGTCCGCAACCTGGGCTTCTAGTTCCTCAGGATCGGCAGCCATCACTTCATCCAATCCTTCTTCAAAGGGATAATCGACAGGAGCCAGCAGTTCGAATCCGTAATCATTTACTGAAACACTGAAGGTGGAGGGTTCGCGCTGGACAAACCGCATCGACCATAATGCGGCCAGACCTTCGTGGACAAATCGACCTTCGAAGGGAAAAACAAACAGGTGTCTTCCTTCACGACTGATGACCTGTTCGATCAAGAGTTCATTCTCTGAAGGAATCATTGAAAGCCTCTGCTGGGTCTGGAGAACCGGATCGAGGATCTTCATTTCCGTATCAACAGGCTTGTCGCCTGAATGGGAATGATTCAGTTGCCTGCGGAGTGCTTCACTGAGCAGGTCTGTGATCGGGATCCTTCCTCCGATCCAGGCCGGCACCACCTTCGAGCTTTTTTTCGCAGGTTTGACATAGGCGGACATGTCGTGCAAACGCAGGAATTCCAGCATGCGTCCGCTGAAGACAAAGACATCTCCCCGTTTGAGCCGGGAAATGAAATACTCCTCGATGGTTCCGATCTTCCGCCGGTTGGTGTAACGGATCTGAATTTCTGCATCCGAGACAATGGTTCCGATGCTCATCCGATGCAATCGTGCCAGATCTTTCCCGGCAATCTTATACACCCCCTCTTCCCGGACCAACTTCCGGTACTGGGGATAAGCCTTGAGGGACTTTCCTCCTTTTTCCAGGAACGTGAGGAGCCAGTCATATTCCTCCTCCGTTAGGTCTCGGAACGAATGGGCAGAACGGATCACCTCCAGATACGCCTCAGCACAAAAGCCGTCCCCACAGGCAAGAGTGACCAGATGCTGCATCAGCACGTCAAAAGGTTTCTGCTGAGGCACCCTTTTTTCAAGGCCACCATCTTTGAGTACTCTTCGAATCGCCGAAATCTCAGCCAGTTCCAGGCTGTTGGTGGGCACAAAAAGAATCTCTGAGCGTCCTTCAGGATAGTGTGCGGAGCGTCCAGCACGTTGGAGTAAGCGGGCGACGGCCTTCGCAGAACCGATCTGGACCACCCGTTCGACAGGATGGAAATCGATTCCAAGATCCAGGGAGGACGTGCAAACGACCCATTTCAGGGATCCTTCCTTGACCCGGCTTTCAATTGCTTCTCGATCGGCCCGGTCGATGGAACTGTGATGCAGGGCCAATTGATCGTCCATCTCAGGACAAGCTTCTTTAAGCGCCTGATACCAGCGTTCACATTGCGAACGGGTGTTGGTGAAAATCAGGGTCGAGGTCTCACGGTCCAGGCTTTCAAGGAGTTCGGGAAGCATCGTCAGACCCAGATGCCCTGCCCACGGAAAACTGTCGAGAGAATTCGGGACCAGGGTCTGGATTCTGGTTTTTCGATTTATTTTGGCAGTGATGATTTCTGCTTCTCCATGGGTCCCCGCACCACAGGATGCGGCTTCATCGAGGTTGCCGATGGTCGCCGAAAGCATCCAGGTTCTCAGACTGGGAACCAGAAACCTGAGATGAGCAAGGCAGAGTTCGGTTTGGCTCCCGCGTTTGCCTCCCATCAGTTCATGCCACTCATCCACCACAACGCATTGGAGGTTGGAAAAAAATGCTCCTGAACCTTCACGTGAAAGCAGGACCGATAGGGATTCCGGAGTAGTGATCAGAATATCCGGAGGATTTTTCAACTGCTTCTGCTTGCGGCTTCCGGAAGTATCTCCGGTTCTGGATTCGACTTTCAGCGGCCAGCCTTGACTCTCGATGGGAAGTCTGAGGGCCTGTTCGATATCCCGTGACACTGCCCGCAAAGGAGTCAAGTAGAGTAACTTCAACCCTTTCTTCGGCTTTTCCAACATCGAGGCAATCGGACCCATGGTTGCGGCATAGGTTTTCCCGGATCCGGTTGGGACATGGATCAGTCCGCTTTTGCCATCCCTGAAAGCCTTCCAGGCCTTTTGCTGGTAAGGAAACGGTTTCCAGTTTTTTTGAGCGAACCAGTCTTTAACAGGTTGGAACATTGGAATTTTTTAGCAGCCAGGAAGGAAGTTCAGGCTGCTTCAAGCAGTTTCCTTGCATTCATCAGAGTGTCCGCTTCGGAAACGACTTTATCCTTACGCCATCGTAGGATCCTCGGAAAGCGCACGGCAATTCCTGATTTGTGCCTGTTGGATTCCGAGATTCCCTCAAAAGCAATTTCAAAAACATGAAAAGGCTCGACGGACCGGACGGGGCCAAAACGTTCGCGGGTGTTTTGACGGATCCAACGGTCCAGTTCTTCGATCTCTTTCTGATCGAGCCCCGAGTAGGCTTTTGCAAAAGTCACCAGTTCCGAATCCTTCCAAAGCGCGAAAGTGTAATCGGTAAACAGGTTGGCTCTTCTTCCGCTTCCCGCCTGGGCATAGATCAGGACTGCATCGAGGGTCAGCGGATCGACCTTGTATTTCCACCAATGCCCACGTTTTCTTCCGGAAAGATAGGGACTCTCCTTTTTTTTCAGCATCAGCCCCTCGGCACCGAAATCCCTCGAACTGTTACGAAGAATTTCCAGGGATTCCTTGGAATCGGCACTAAGGCAGGAAGAAATTTTAAGACGGGGCTCATCACAATCCTGGATGAGTTTTTCCAGAATTTCTCTTCGTTCTTTCAAGGAATGTTCACGCAAATCCTCACCATTGGCTTCAAGACAGTCATAGGCCAAAAGAATACAAGGGTGACTTTCCAGAAGTTTGGAACTGACCTTCTTCCTGCCCAGACGTTTCTGAAGAAAAGAAAACGGCAAAGGCTGATCTTCATTCCAGCATAGCAGTTCTCCATCAAGCACCGTTCCTTGCGGAAGGTTCGATGCTGCCTCAACGATTTCCGGAAACTGATTGGTGATCAGATCTTCACCCCGGCTCCATAGAAATACTTCCCCCTCCCTGAAGATCAACTGCGCCCGGATACCATCCCATTTGTATTCCAATTGGAGATGGTTGAAATCCAGAGATTTCCAATCATTTTCCTCAAGAGGGGAAGCGAGGAAAAAAGGATAAGGCTGGCTGGGAACTTTTTTACCTCCTCCTTCAGAAAGAAGTCTTTGGAAATTCTCCTCAGACGGCTCGAATTCGCCCATGAGACGATGGGTCAACTCGGCTTCAGAAATTCCACTCCATTTTGAAAGAGCACGAACCACCAGTTTTTGAGAAACTCCAACCCGCAATCCGCCCGTAAGCAGTTTGTTCAGCAGATAACATTCATCGACGGAGAGACGACTCCACCATTCAAAAATTTTTTCGGCTCTCTGCTGATCTTCTTTTCCAGAAAGCTTGCTGATACGGTCTTCCATCCAACTGGAAAGAGAAACCGAATGCTGGGATTCATTAGGACAGATCCCCCTGGATGCAAGCAAAAGGCTGACGGTTTCTCCCGTGTCTCCAACGTGTCCGTAACTTTCTTCGAGCAACCATTCCGGGAAATCTGGAAAACTTCTGAGAAACGCATCACGAAGCATTCTTGAAGTCACCATTCTACGCTGGCGTTTGCCAAGCAGCAGATTCAGTCCCCAGGCCGCATCTCGGGGAGGAGTTTCCTCAAAATACTGGACCAAAGCCTCAACCTTCAAATTGATTGAAGTGGTTGAATCAAGACGTTGGTAAAGCCTGCCGAAAGCTTTCATGAAACGCTTTCCGCGAATTGCTCTTCTATCTGCTCATCCCCAAAATGCGTCTTGAGGGGTTTCACATCCAACCCATGCTCTTCCATAAGGAAACGGCTTAAGACTTCAGTCTGGCCATGGGTCAGATAAACGGTTTTCGCTTGGCTGGCAAGGATACTGCGGACCAGTCCGGACCAGTCCGCATGATCGGAAAGGACGAAACCTCGTTCATATCCCCTTCTACGCCGGGCACCCCGAATCTGCATCCAACCCGAAGCAAATGCGGTTTGGGGATTTTTAAAACGTTTCATCCAGGCTGAGCGATGGGCGGAGGGAGGAGCGAGGATCAAGTCTCCTGCAAAAGCATGACCCCGTTCCACCGAACTGACGGTTTGATTCGGAACGAAAGAAACATTTCGATTTCGATAGGCAGGCATCAATGTTTCGATCGCACCATGCAGGTAAACCGTTCGATCCGTCAGTTTGCTCAGTTCCGCCAGAACACGCTGGGCTTTGCCAAAAGCATAGCAGAACAGAATGGAAGGATGATTCGGTTCCGCACTCCACCATCGTTGAAGATCCTTCACCACCTCAATCCCTTCCTTCCAGTGGTAAACAGGCATTGCAAAAGTCGCTTCGCTAATGAACACATCGCAAGGGACTTCCTCAAAGCCTTCGCAGGTTGGATCTGCGTTACGCTTATAATCTCCGGAAACCACCCAAACCGATTGAAGGCCTTCCACCCTCACCTGTGCCGAGCCCAGAACATGACCTGCAGGATGAAAGCTGACCCATGTTTTGCCAAGTTTGAATTTTTTGCGGTAGGGAACTTCGGTCAGTTGAAAATCCCCGGAAAGCCTTTGGCGGAGTATGTCCCCGCTTCCTTCCGCGCAAAAATAGGCTTTGGAACCTGAACGGGCATGATCCGCATGGCCGTGGGTAATCACTGCCTGGTCAACCGGACGCCAGGGATCGACATGGAACCTTCCCGATTCACATCCAAGTCCTGAGGAATCCAGAGATAAAAGAGGCTTTTGGGTCACGGTTCAGTTTTTTGATTCTGAAATTGATAGAGGAAATTACGCTTTAAATCCTCCCCCGGATTGAAGCGAATCAAGACCTTGCTTTCAACTTTTCATTTATCAAACAGCTTATTAATTTGGATTCTTAAAAATTTGACTGAAAAACCTTTTTGACACAGTCTCACAAAGACGAAGATGAAAGAAGAAAGAGCACGCACGATTTACAGAAAAAATTATACTCCTCCCAACTACCGCGTGACGGAAATTGGACTCGAATTCAAACTCTTTGAAAATGAAACCATCGTTCAGAGCAAACTGAAGATCGAGTCCCTTGAAAAAGATCTGGTCAAGCCCAACCCCCTGGTTCTTGATGGAGAACAACTCGAATTATTGGAAATCAAACTTGATGGCACCACTCTCCAATCTCAGCAGTATCAGATCGAATCAAGTTCGCTGACCATTCCGTCTGTTCCGGAATCCTTTGATCTTGAAATCAAAGTGCGCATCCATCCTGAAAAAAACACAAGCCTTGAGGGGCTTTACCGCTCGGGGACGATGTTCTGCACCCAGTGTGAAGCAGAAGGATTTCGCAGGATTACCTACTTCCCGGACCGTCCTGATGTGATGGCTCGCTACAAAACACGCATCGAGGCAGATTCAGAACGTTATCCGGTTTTGCTTTCCAACGGGAATCTGCTCCAGACCGAAGACCTGGAAGACGGAAGACATGCTGCCGTCTGGGAGGATCCCTTCCCCAAACCGAGTTACCTCTTTGCCATGGTTGCAGGAAATCTCGAATGCCTGGAAGACCGTTTCACCACCCAATCCGGGCGCGAAGTCCTCCTCAAAATTTATGTGGAACCGGGAAACCTGGAACGAACCCATCATGCGATGCGAAGCCTGAAAGAATCCATGGAATGGGACGAAAGACGTTTCGGCAGAGAGTATGACCTCGACCTTTTCATGATTGTTGCCGTTGATGATTTCAATGCAGGGGCAATGGAAAACAAGGGCCTTAACATTTTTAATTCAAGGCTTGTACTTGCCTCTCCTGAAACAGCCACGGATCGGGATTACAATCTGGTTCAAGGCGTGATTGCCCATGAATATTTTCATAACTGGACCGGGAATCGGGTTACCTGCCGGGACTGGTTCCAACTCAGTTTGAAGGAAGGGCTGACGGTATTTCGGGACCAGGAATTCAGCGCGGATATGAATTCAAGAGCGGTCCAACGAATCAGTGATGTGAACTTATTGAGAAGCCATCAATTCCCTGAAGACGCCGGTCCGATGAGTCATCCCGTGCGACCGGATTCCTACCAGGAAATCAACAACTTCTACACGCTCACGGTTTATGAGAAAGGTGCGGAAGTGATCCGGATGATGCACACCCTCCTGGGTGAGGATGGTTTCAGAAAGGGGATGGACCTGTATTTTGAACGTCATGACGGCCAGGCAGTGACCTGTGAAGATTTTGTTTCGGCCCTGGAGGATGCAAATGATTTCAATCTGAAGCAATTCCGCCGTTGGTATAGCCAATCAGGAACCCCAAAGCTTGAAATCGAAGGAAACTACAACCAGGAATCAAAAACCTTTACCCTCAAGGTCAAGCAATCCTGTCCTGACACTCCGGGACAAAATGGATTCGGCCAGAGCCATAAACCTGAAACAAAATCTGCTTTTCAAAAAGAAGCTTTTCTTCTTCCTTTGAAAATTGGCCTTCTGGATGAAGAGGGGAATCCTCTACCCCTGAAGATGGAAGGTAAATCCATAAATGGGAAACAACAGATCCTGGTACTCAGTGAAATGGAACAGGAGTTTGTCTTTGAGGATCTCACGAAAAAGCCGATCCCGTCCCTGCTCAGGCATTTTTCTGCCCCGGTTGATTTATTTTACGGATACAGTGATGAGGAACTCGCTTTAATCTCTTCCAGGGATTCTGATGAGTTCAACCGCTGGGAAGCAGGACAACAGTTGATGCTCCGTAGTTTTCTGTCCCAACTGAAAAACTATAAAGACAACAAGGCCATCATGCTTCCTGGAACACTGCTTCAGTCATTCAGGAATCAATTGGATCATTCAGCAACAGGCGACCCCTCTCTCATAGCCCAGGCACTGAGCTTTCCTTCAGAAAGTTACCTGGGAGAAAAGATGGAGGTCATTGATGTCGAGGCAGTAACAAGCATACGAAAGAAGTTTCTTGAAGAACTTGCACTTGAATTGGAGGAGGACTGGAAACGAGTCTACAAAAACATGCTGGATGAAGGTCCTTATCACCTTGATCCGGTTTCCATGGGCCGGCGAAAACTGAAAAACCTCTGCCTTGAATTTATCGTTCGCTCTAACCAGATTAGTGGAGCAGAAACGGCTTTTCTGCAGTATCAAAACTCCTCAAACATGACCGATACCATGGGGGCGCTTTCTGCTTTGAATGATTCCGATTCTGAAGACCGCGAAAAAGCCATGGCAAAGTTTGAACAAGAATGGCTTGATGAACCGCTGGTACTCGACAAATGGTTCAGTCTTCAAGCAACCTCCATACTTCCTGGAACTCTGGAAAAGGTGAAAAACCTGACCCGACACTCGAAATTCGACCGGAACAATCCGAACCGCATCCGTTCCGTAATCGGGGCATTTTCCATGGGCAACTTTTCCGGTTTCCATGAAATATCAGGAAACGGCTATCGTTTTCTCGCCGACTCGGTGATCGAGTATGACCGGAGCAATCCGATGGTTGCGGCACGTCTTGCGGGAGGCTTCAATCGCTGGCGAAAATTTGATTCCCAACGCCAGCAGTTGATGCAGTCCGAAATGGAACGTATTGCTGGGGTGGAAGAACTTTCCGGCGATGTCCGGGAAATCATCAGCAAAAGCCTGCAGTCTCCGGAATTGGCAACATCCCAGGGGGAGTCATGAAGAAACTGAAGGACTGGTTTCAGGAACAGAAGATTACGGAAGTCGAATGCATCATTCCTGATCTGACTGGAATCGCCCGGGGAAAGATCATGCCTGCAGACAAATTCCTCCGTAACGAGGGATTAAGGATGCCGGAGGCTGTATTTCTTCAATCCGTCACTGGAGAATGGATCCCTTACGAAAATTTGTTCGATGTTGATCCTGCCGAAATCGACATGCAGCTCCGTCCGGACCCCTCCACAACCTGTGTCGTTCCGTGGGTCGAAGAACCCACTGCCCAGGTCATCCACGACTGCATCCACCATGATGGAACTCCGGTCGAGCTTTCTCCGAGAAACGTCCTCAAACGCGTTTTAAAAAAATATGAAGAAATCGGATTAAAACCGATGGTGGCTCCAGAGTTGGAATTTTATCTGACGAAAATCAACAAGGATCCGGATTATCCTTTGACTCCTCCAGTCGGTCGTTCAGGACGTGAGGAAGTCACCGGTCAATTTTACGGAATTGACGCATTGAATGAATTCGATCCTCTTTTTGAGGAAATGTATGACTTCTGCGAAGCTCAGGGATTGGATATCGATGCCCTGACCCATGAATCGGGCAGTGCCCAGATGGAAATCAACTTTAATCATGGGGACCCCCTTCGCCTTGCAGACCATGTTTATTTATTCAAGCGCACGATGCGTGAAACTTCCATCCGCCACAAAGTTTATGCGACCTTCATGGCGAAACCAATGGAGGACCAACCCGGCAGTTCCCTTCACATCCACCAGAGTATTTTGGATGTTGAGAACCAAAAAAACATCTTTTCCAACCAGAGGGGTCAGGACAGCAAGAAGTTACGCCATTTTATCGGAGGACTGCAGAAATACCTCCCTCTGGCAATGCCGATGCTCGGCCCTAATGTGAATTCATACCGCAGGCTGGTGCCTGACAATTCTGCCCCCATCAATGTCCATTGGGGACATGATAACCGGACCACAGGATTCAGAATTCCCATCAGTGAAAAACAAAACCGCAGGGTCGAAAACCGGATTGCAGGAGCAGATGCCAATCCCTACCTTGCCTTCGCTACCTCCCTGGGATGCGGTTTGCAGGGAATTATAGAAAAAATCGAACCGACACCACCGGTCAAAGGCAGTGCCTATGAACATGACTTCGCACTCCCAAGAAGCCTGGAGGAAGCCCTGAGGGAGATGCAGGAAAGTAAAGTTTTGCAGGATCTATTCACCGAAAAATTCGTTCGGGTCTACTGCTCCTTGAAAGAAGAAGAATACAATGCATTCTTCAGGGTCATCAGTACCTGGGAACGTGAATACCTGCTGCTCAATGTTTAAACCCTTCAAAGAATCAATGAAACCATGTTGAATACCCAGGAATTACAACAGAGTGACAGTACCCACTACCTTCATCCATTTACCGATGCCAAATCCCTGAAAAAAAAGGGGGCACGGGTGATCACCAGGGCCGAAGGAATCTATCTCTGGGATTCCGATGGCAACCGTCTCCTGGATGGAATGGCAGGATTGTGGTGTGTGAATGTCGGATATGGAAGAAAAGTTCTGGCCCAAACCGCCATGCGCCAGTTGGAGGAACTGCCCTATTACAATACTTTCTTCCAAACCACCCATCCTCCTGCGGTTGCCCTGTCAGAAAAATTGGCCGAGCTTTCACCCCCGGGATTCAATCGGGTGTTCCTGGTGAACTCCGGTTCCGAGGCCAATGATACGGTTCTGCGCATGATCCGCCGATACTGGGCTTTGATGGACCAGCCTCAACGTCGAGTCGTCATCAGCCGCATCAACGCCTACCATGGCAGTACCGTTGCTTCTGCCAGCATGGGAGGGCAGAGCTTTATCCATAAAATCGATGGATTGCCTATTCCAGAGATTGAACATATCGAAGAACCTTACTGGTATGCCAACGGTGGAGACCTGACGCCGGAAGAATATGGACTGAAAACGGCACGTGCCCTCGAAGAGAAAATCCTGGAATTAGGAGAAAACAGGGTAGCGGCATTCATTGGAGAACCGATTCAGGGTGCAGGCGGAGTGATTGTACCTCCGGAAAATTACTGGCCGGAAATTCAACGTATCTGCAAAAAATACAGGATCTTGCTGGTTGCCGACGAGGTGATCTGTGGATTCGGTCGACTTGGAGAATGGTTCGGCAGTACCTATTACCATCTTGACCCCGATCTGATGCCTATCGCCAAGGGGCTTTCTTCGGGTTATTTACCGATTGGAGGCGTGCTTGTCCATGACCGGGTGGGTGATGTTCTCCAGGAAAAAGGAGGGGAATTCTCCCATGGTTTCACTTATTCAGGACATCCTGCCTCATGCTCTGTAGCACTGGAAAATCTGAAAATCGTTGAAGATGAAAAATTGGTGGAAAAAGTGAAACATGAAACGGGACCCCACTTAAAAGAACGCTGGCAAGAATTCAACAGCCATCCTCTGGTGGCTGAAGTTCGAAATGCTGGACTCCTTGGAGCAATTGAATTGTCTCCTGATAAAAGCAGCCGAGCACCCTTTCCAGAACCCGGTAAAACGGGTTACCTCTGCAGGGATATCTGTTTTAAAAACGGGTTGGTGATGCGGTCTGTTAAAGACACGATGATCATTTCTCCTCCACTCATCATATCCAAGGAACAGATTGATGAGATGTTCGAACTCGCATGGAAATGTCTGGATCAAACTTCGGAAGCACTTTGATTTCTTCTTCAATTTCCAAAAGAGTTCCTGAACATTTCTCTTTTTAAATGTACCCTTAACAGAAATAGGAATTATTGAATTCCTCGAAAAAAAGCATTATTTTAGATTCCACTTTTTTAGTTCATGAGAAATCATGAGCCAATGTTCATTCCAAAAAAGGAGAAATAAGCTATGTACCTAAAAAAATTAGGATTGATCACAATCGCTTTGTTGTGGGCATTTAATCTTACTGCTGCAGAAGAAAAAGTCCTCAACGTCTATAACTGGTCTGATTACATCGGAGAAGAAACGCTAAAAAAATTCACCGAGGAGACCGGAATCAAAGTCAATTATGATGTGTATGATGCGAACGAGACCCTTGAAGCAAAACTGATGGCGGGGAGTTCCGGCTACGATGTCGTGATTCCTACTGCTGCTCCATTTCTTAGTAATTTCATCCAGGCGGGTGCAGTCCAAAAACTCAACAAAGGTAAAATCCCCAACCTGAAAAATCTGGATTCGGCACTGATGTCCCGCGTCATCTCTTCTGATCCGGGAAATCAATATGCAGCGATTTATCAATGGGGTACGACTGGAATCGGGGTGAATGTGGATATGGTCAAATCAAGACTGGGTTCCGTTCCAGACAGTTTCGACCTGTTGTTTGATCCTGCAACCGTTGCAAAACTTCAGGACTGTGGGGTTACCGTCTTGGACTCTGCCGATGAGGTTCTGGATATCGTGGTTGGATACCTTGGCGGAGATCCCAATGGTGAGGATCGTGAAATGCTCAAAAAGGTGGAAGCACAGATGATGAAAGTGCGTCCTTACTACCGTTATTTCCACTCCTCCAACTACATCAATGACCTGGCCAACGGAGAAATCTGCGTCGCAATGGGATGGTCCGGTGATGTGTTCCAGGCCATGGCCAGGGCGGATGAAGCGGGAAACAACGTCAGCATCCAATACATCATTCCCCGTGAAGGAACACAAATCTGGTTTGACGTGATGGCCATTCCTGCTGATGCACCCCATCCTGAAAATGCCCATGCGTACATCAACTACATCCTTCGTCCTGATGTGATGGCAGGCATTACCAATTATGTATGGTACGCGAATGCTGTTCCTGCTGCGAACTCCTTGACTGATCCTGAAATCCTGGCTGATCCTGCCATTTATCCTTCTGATGAAGTCAAGGCAAGGCTCTTTGCAGGTGTCGTCAAATCCCAGGGTTACATCCGTCAGGAAACTCGCTCCTGGAACCGGATTCGGACTGGCCAGTAATTTGTTAAAAACTGCCGGTTAACGTGAAACCGGCAGTTCACAACCTGCCCTGAAAGAATTCTCTTCAAACATTTCGTGGGCAGGATGAATCCATCCTCCCAGCCCTTCAGAATTGCTCTGAAATCCCTCCATTTCTGATGAATTCCTCCGATCTCAAAAACGATTCCTATCTGAGCATTGAGGGGGTCAGTAAAAAATTTGAACAATTCCAGGCCGTTCGGCATACGAATCTGAAGATCCGGAAGGGAGAAATCTTCTGTCTGCTGGGACCTTCAGGCTGCGGAAAAACAACTCTGCTCCGGATGCTTGCCGGATTCGAACAACCCAGTGAAGGAAAGATCTTTCTGGATGGATCGGAACTCACAGGAATCCCTCCTTTCCGAAGACCTGTCAACATGATGTTTCAGTCCTATGCCATCTTTCCTCATATGACGGTGGAGCAAAATGTGGCTTTTGGATTGAAACAGGATCAGGTTGCAAAAGACAAAATCCGGGAAAAAGTCCAAGAAGCCCTGGAGTTGGTTGAAATGCCGAAACTTGCCAAACGGAAACCGCATCAGCTATCCGGAGGTCAACGTCAACGGGTCGCGCTGGCCAGAATCCTGGTCAAACAACCGAAACTCCTTCTGCTCGATGAACCGATGGCTGCTTTGGACAAAAAACTCCGGGAACAGATGCAGCTCGAAGTCGTCGATATCCTGGAAAAAGTCGAAGCAACCTGTGTCATGGTTACCCATGCTGCCGCGTTCATAGGTTCCGTCAACTTATTCGATGGAACCGTGATCCAGGATGAAGCGGACCATGTCATCATCCAAAGCCCGGTTCTCAAACATCCTATATTTGTAGACCATGGAATCACAGGCACCGAAGGGATGAGCGTAACCGTGGCCCTGAGGCCTGAAAAAATCAGCATGGCTTCAAAACCTCCAGAAAAACTCCACAACTGTGCCACAGGTATTGTCCAGGACATTGCCTATTTCGGCAGTCATTCGATTTACCATGTGGAGTTGGAAACAGGACAGTTGGTCTATGTCCATCTGCCTAATCCTGAGCGTGGGGCCTCCCATGCAACATGGCAGGACAAGGTTTTCTTGGAGTGGAATCCCCACAGTTGTGTGGTGCTCACCCATTGAACCCTTTCCAGGATGAAAGATGGAAATCCAAAATTTAGGAAATCCGCATACCATGACTAGCTTATGATCCATTCCTGGCTAAAGCATTTACCGGGAGGACGGAGCCTGATCATCGTTGTTCCCTACCTCTGGATGCTCCTTTTCTTCCTGATTCCTTTCATCATTGTTTTTAAAATCAGCTTTTCCACTTCTGCTCTTTCCATTCCTCCTTACCGTGAACTGCTCCAGTGGACCGATGAGGCCGTGAAACTCACGGTCCATTTTGGAAATTACCTTTTTTTGATGGAAGACCGTCTTTATTGGGTGGCCTATCTCAGTTCCCTGAAAATCGCAGCTATTGCCACTATTTTGTGTTTACTCATCTGTTACCCGGTTGCCTATGCCATGGCACACGCTCCTTCTCACTGGAGGAACCTGCTGCTGATGTTGGTGGTTTTGCCTTCCTGGACTTCTTTTCTGATCCGAGTCTACGCCTGGATGGGGATTCTGAAAAATAACGGCTATCTCAACAACCTGCTGATCTGGGCCGGGATACTGGACGAACCGATTCAGATGCTGAACAGCAGTTTTGCGGTCTATATCGGCATCGTCTACGCCTACATGCCCTTCATGATTCTTCCTCTCTACACCAATCTGGTAAAACATGATCACTCCCTGGTGGAAGCATCTCTGGATCTTGGAGCACCTCCCTGGAAAACATTTCTGACCGTCACCCTTCCGCTTTCAAAAAACGGAGTGATTGCAGGTTCGATGCTGGTGTTCATTCCATCGGTTGGAGAATTCATCATTCCCGAATTGTTGGGAGGACCGGAAACCCTGATGATCGGCAAGGTTCTCTGGCAGGAGTTTTTTAATAACCGGGACTGGCCGGTGGCTTCGGCCGTCGCGATGGTCATGCTCGCATTGCTGGTCATTCCGATCATGCTGTTCCAGCATTACCAGTCCCGTGAAATGGGACAAAATCCCTAGGGAAAGATGAGCCTTTAGAATCAGACATGAGCCCAACTTTGTTTTCATGAAAGCCCAACGGTTAGGAACATTTTCCATCAGCAGTTTGGTGATCGGGTTTGGTTTTCTCTACATACCGATGCTGATTCTGGTCATCTACTCTTTCAATGCAAGCAGGCTGGTTACGGTCTGGGCGGGTTTTTCCACAAAATGGTATGTTGAACTCTTCCAGGATCAGCAGTTGCTGGATGCCGCATGGATGAGCTTGAAAATCGCGTTTCTAACGGCCTGCATGTCTCTGGTGATGGGTATGTTGGCGTCGTTAGCCCTGGTCCGTTTGGGGCGATTCCGCGGTAAAATGTCCTTTGCGGGTATGATCCCCGCTCCATTGGTGATGCCGGAAGTCTTCACCGGGCTTTCGCTGCTTCTTCTTTTTGTCGCGATGGAAAAGTCTTTTGGCTGGCCTGGCGGAAGGGGAATGCTCACCATCTGGATTGCCCATGTAACGTTCAGTACCGCATTCGTTACGGTTATCCTTTCTTCTCGATTGAAGGAAATCGACCGGTCCCTTGAAGAAGCAGGTATGGATCTGGGTGCCTCCCCGCTGAAGGTTTTTTTCGTGATCACCATCCCGATCATCACCCCGGCCTTGCTTGCTGCATGGCTTCTTGCCTTCACCCTTTCCCTGGATGACCTCGTCATAGCCAGTTTTGTTTCCGGACCCGGATCCACCACGCTGCCGATGAAAGTCTTTTCCAGTGTCCGGTTGGGAATCAGTCCGAAGATTAACGCATTGGCATCAATCATCATCGCTCTGGTCAGCCTTGGGGTGCTTACTGCAGGTTGGATCGTCCGCGGTTGGGAAAGGAAAAAGACCTTGGGTATTCCCCAATAAAC
>LNZD02000245.1 GCA_001469005.2 SAR324 cluster bacterium lautmerah10 | reverse complement strand
CTGTTAAAGGATTGAAGGGTAAAAAGATACTCACCACAGCAAATGCTGGTGTAAATACTTTCTTCCCATTGGTCCTCAGAAGCAATGGCATGAGTCTGAGTGATGTGAATTTGACCAATGTTCCCGATGGTGCACTCGTTTCCAGCTACCTTCAAGGTGCTGGTGGAGCAGTAGCCATTCTTGGTGGCTTGGATGATAAACCTGCGGAGATTAAGGCTAATGGCGGCGCAACTCCTGTTGCATTTCCTTATTCAGATTATGGAGTGAACCAGGTTGGTTATTGTATCTCTACACACCAGGACACTTTGAAAAACAATCCTGGATTGGTAGAGAGATTTGTAAGGGCAACCATGGTGGCCTACAAGGAGACCGTAAAGAATCCTGATGCAGCTGTTAACTCCATGGCTGATATTGTTGGAGGAACGATGGCGGAAAAGTCTGGCAAGGAACAAGCAAGATCAGTCCTGGATGTGACCCTTGGTATTCTCTATTCAAAGGCGAATACGAATAGAACAATGGGCCTTCATGTAGATTCTGATTGGGCTGATATGCTTGGTCTCATGAAAAAGTTCAATGATCTGCAAACCAGCAAATCGGCGAGTGATTTTTATACCAACCAGTTTATTAATTAGAAGAATTAAGTGGCCTCTCTAAGAGAGGCTACTCTTTCCTGTTTTTATTCCGGCAGTCAATGCTCGCCGCGATCAGCATCAAAAACGTTTCCAAATCGTTTAGTACCGAAGGCCAGCCTATCTTGGCATTCGGTCCTGCAGACCTTGAGGTAAATGAAGGAGATTTTGTTACCTTATTAGGACCTTCCGGTTGTGGGAAATCGACTCTTTTACTCATGATTGCCGGTTTAATTCCTTGTTCAAGTGGTCAAATCATCATGAATCAAGATGAGGTTTTATCACCTCGTCATGACATCGGTATGATGTTTCAGGACAGTACCTTAGTCCCATGGAGATCTGTGTTAGGCAACATTAATCTTCAGTTGGAATTAAGAAACCTTAATCCAAATGATTTCCAGGATAAAATTTCAGAATTGATTGAATCTGTTTCATTGAAGGGGTACGAGCATTTACGTCCTCATGAACTTTCAGGAGGCATGCAGCAAAGGGCTGCACTTTGCCAAGCCTTGATTCATGAGCCAAAAACTTTACTGCTTGATGAACCCTTGGGAAAACTTGATGCAATGACTCGTGAAAACATTCGGAAAGATCTTCAAAATCTTTGGATGAATGAAAAACCTACGGTTCTTATGGTCACCCATAGTATTGAAGAGGCCGTCCAGATGTCTTCTAAGGTATGTGTGATTACACCCAGACCTGGTTTGATTGACAAAATTATTGAAATCAAGCTTCCTTGGCCGAGAGATCTTGAGGTAAAGAGAAGTCAGGAATTCGCGGATTACATGGCTGAAATCCAGGAAGTTTTTCAAGGCTACGGTGTGATATGACGGCAAAACGTATCAAAGCTACCATTCGTTGGATCACCGATTCATGGATGGTGATTCTGTTCTTTGTATTCTTTTTTCTTTTTTGGGAATGGTCCGTCGATTGGTTTTCAATCCCACGCTATATCCTTCCTAAACCAAGTACCATTGTTGTCAATGCTTCCGCAGATCTTCCCAGGTTGATCGATTACACATACATTACAGGTCTTGAAACAATTCTTGGATATTTGACTGCCATTGTTATTGCAATCCCCCTTGGTTTGGCCATCACCTTCTCATCAATTTTACGAAGAACCATATATCCATTTTTTGTAAGTATTGAAATGACGCCAAAGATCGCCTTTGCTCCATTGTTCATTTCATGGTTCGGTTTTGGTCTTCTTCCAAAGGTCATTATTGTTTTTCTGGTTTGTTTTTTCCCCATTGTCCTGAATGCAATTTTGGCTTTTGGCTCACTTAGTGATGAACTCGATCGGTTTGCAAAAACAACAGGCGCTTCAACCTTTAAAGTATTCTTAAAAATCAGGATTCCTTCCGCACTTCCGCAATGTTTTGTCGGATTCAAATATGCCGCCATCAACGCTACAGTTGGAGCCACGATTGCCGAATTTATTGGAAGTGATCAGGGCCTTGGTTTTTACATCCAAATCGTTACTGGAAATATGCGACCAGATCTAGCATTTGCTGGAATTTTCTTGCTGACCATTATGGGTCTCTCGCTTTTCGGTATTGTGACCTTTGTCGAGAGAGCTCTTATCCCCTGGCATATCTCTCAGAGACGTTGATATCAGTTCCTCCAATTTTTGCAATGAAATCTTCAGCTCATTTTAAGCATCTTTTGATTTCCGATTTATCAGGAGTTGAGCGAGCCAAAACCATTTGGTGTGAAAATGGAGAGGTTAATTCCCACAGCGCAGGCTGGATTCCAAGCAATGCTCTGATAACATGCTTTGGGGATCTTGCTCCTTCAGAAATGCCTGAAGTTGGAGACGTTAAATTAGTAGAAATAAATGAAAACCTGGTCACTTTGAACCAACCTCCGCACGCTTCAGCAGCAAAATTCAGTATTTGCGCCATAGAAAATCTAGATCAAACCCCATGGCACAGTTGTCTTCGATCTCAATTGGAAAAAGCCATTAAACGGCTTGAGGAGACATTTGGAATTCAACTTCGTGTTGGTTTAGAACAGGAATTCTATCTGATCGATTCCATAAGGAATCATCTGAATGCCTATTCCCTTCAATCCTTTTTTGAAGAAGAAGATTTTTTAGAAATCCTAGGGACAAGTCTCAATAATGCAGGACTTGGGTTAAAGTCCCTTCATGCAGAAAATGGAGTGGCGCAATATGAATTGACCTTCAAACCAGATAACCCTCTCAAAGCTTGTGATCATCTTATTCTAGCGAAGAGCATATCTCGTTGGTCTGCCATTAAAATGGGGAGAAGGATCAGTTTTTCTCCACTTATCAGCAAAGAAAAAGTTGGTAGTGGACTTCATGTGCATTTCAGTCTTTGTGATAAGGATGGAACCAACATCAATGCTGGAGAAAATAAACAACTTTCCCCAAAGGCAGGATCATTTATCTCAGGAATCCTAAAACATCTGAATGCCCTCACTGCTTTTAGCTCTCCCAGTTTTATTTCAGGGTTACGCTATCAGCCGCCGCGATGGACAGCATATTTTAATAATTTTGCTGTTCAGGACAGAAAGGCAGCTGTCCGCCAGACCTATTTGGGAGAAGGTACTGAACCTTTTCATTTCGAATTCAGGACTGCTGATGCTGCTGCAAGCCCATATTTGGTACTCAGTGCTTTCATTCATGCAGGTTGCAATGGACTCGAGAAAAAATTAAACCCACCAAAATCCCTGACCACTCATCAACTTCTGAAAGAATTGCCTGAGGGGATTGGCAGGCTTCCCAAAACTCTCAAGGAAAGTCTGAATGCCCTTATTCAAGATGAAATCTTAATGAAATGTTTTCCGGAAGAATTGATACAGCAATATTTCGAAAATAAAAATCATGAGCTTACCATTGCCGAAAAGCTTGAAGGTAATGAACTGTTTGAACGCTATAGCCAAAGTTATTAAAGATGGATTATGCACAACTGAAAAAAGATCTTGAAGGACTCTACATCACCATTCCTACCCTTTTTCACGATGAAGATCTTTCTATTAATGAAGAGGGTATTCGAACTCACATCCGGTTTCTTAAGGAAAACGGGATCAACAAAGAAAACGCAGTCTTGCTGGCTGGCGGGGCTGCAGGTGATTTTTCAACCATGAGTTTTGAGGAAAGGATTCGCGTTGCCTCGATCGTAATTGATGAGGCAGGAAACATTCCGGTAGCAATGGGCGCTCAGACAACGAGCACTCAGGAACTGATACGACTTTCAAAAGAAGCCGATCGACTCGGAGCTTCCTTTATACAAGTCTCTTGCCCATTTTACTTCAACCATACAGAAGATGATTTTTATGATCATATTCAGGAGGCAAGCAAGGCTTCCGATGTAGGGATGATTATCTACAATACATTTTGGACGAGTGCGGAGGTGTCATTTGGATTGGTAGAACGTTTAACAAAAATTCCTCAAGTCATCGGATTGAAATGGGCTACAACAAGATCGGTCGCGATGGAATTTGAAGATGTCGTCCACAGCTTTGCTGGGCAATTCTGTTTTATCGATAATGACCTCCTTTTTCCCATCAGTCACATGTTAGGTGCAAGAGCTTTTGAGGTGCATCTATGTAATCACTGGCCTGAATGG
>LNZD02000244.1 GCA_001469005.2 SAR324 cluster bacterium lautmerah10 | reverse complement strand
GTGTAACCCTTCTGAACCAGCTTAAAGAGGGAAATGTTGGATAACAGACCCTCTTAACCCCTGTTTGCCTGTGACGTAGCGTTAAGTGAAGTCAGCTATGTGGTCTGCACCACTAGAACAGAACCCTCCCTTTATTTAAATATGAAACCTGAACACCTCCAAAAATGCTGTCATTCTGCGCGGAGCCGAAGGTGAAGTCGCAGAATCCAACATCCATAAGTTAACCCTCGTCCTTCGGGAGAGGGGGGACCGTCGCAGGAAGTGGGTGAGGGCCTGGGAAGAGCACTTTCTGACAATCCTCATCTGCCCTTGCGGGCACCTTCTCCCCAGGGAGATGGTTTTCCTTCATTAATTGAAATAGTGGATTCTGCAACTCCGGGGCAAGCCCTGCGTGCAGAATGACATGAGGGTTAGGCGAGAGTGGAAGAAGAAACCAGTTCATTAAAATTTTGCTACAAACGGTACAAAATGAACTGCCTTTGTTCTTTAACAAAGACATGAATCAATCCAAGACCAATCTATATTGCATCAATCAAAAACATGTTCACACACAGCATCAACCCAATACCAATGCACATAACGCCAGTTTATTTCCATATGGATTCCATAGTCCAAGAATTTTTACTCCTACCAGCATACTTCCCACCCTGTCATTCTGCGCGGATCCGAAAGGCGAAGTTGCAGAATCCATCATCCAAAAGATAACCCTTGCCCTTTGGGAGACGGGGACCGTCGCAGACGGTGGGTGAGGGCCTGTCAAATACATTTTTCCCCACCTCCTAATCAATTTCCCCCATTCACTAGATGCCGGTGTCTGAGCAGATTTTTGCACCTTGAAAATTGATCCTCATCGAAGGGTTGAAACGATAACGAATTTCGTTGGTTCTTTCTTCACCAAGATGAGTCATGAAAACAATATCCATCAATCAATAATTTAATAAATTATATCAGCACTATAGAGATGTTCATCGCTATTTATGTTCACAAATGATATAGAATCCAGGCAGGTTAAAAATCTACCAACTTGTGATTTTTAAGGGGCATGGAGTTAGATGTATTGATTCCATTCAATCTATTGTTTCATGCCTCTTTTCATAAACCCACCCCGCCGTTTTAGGGTTCTTGCTTAGATCTTGAAGAAAATCGTTTTCTTCTTTATAATCAACGGTTTTTAAAAATTTTTAAAAAATCCAATCATTGATTGGAGCAACTGTATTTTCTTATAAAAACAATGGATCGATTAATTGAAGAATTGAAACCTTTGCAGTCAGGACTTTACGGGAAGGATTTTCTTCTAACCTGGGAGAGAACCGAAGCTGAATTGAAGGCAATCCTCAAGATTGCAGAGGGGTTGAAGTCACTTTACGAAAGCAACTGCTCTACGAAAGTTTTCCAATCAGGGCTGGCGGTTTCCCTATTTCGGGATCATTCGACACGGACCAGGTTTTCTTATGCCTCGGCGGCCAACCTGCTGGGTTTGACGGTACAGGATCTGGATGAGGGAAAATCCCAGATTGCCCATGGGGAAACGGTGCGTGAAACCGCAAACATGATCTCCTTCCTCACGGAAGCAATCGGCATTCGGGATGACATGTACCTTGGAGCAGGTAATGCCTATATGCAGGAAGTAGCTGAGTCCCTCGATCTTGGGAAAGCAGATGGGGTGCTCCACCAACGCCCGGTGGTGGTCAACCTCCAGTGCGATATGGATCATCCCACCCAATCAATGGCGGACCTTCAGCACCTCGTCCAGACCTATGGATCTCTGGAAAACCTGAAAGGTAAGAAAATCGCCATGACCTGGGCCTATTCGCCCAGTTACGGAAAGCCTTTGTCGGTACCCCAAGGGATCATCAGCTTGATGACACGGTTCGGGATGGAGGTGACACTGGCCCATCCGGAAGGCTATGACCTGGTTCCAGAATGCATGAAAAACGCTTCGGAATTCGCCTCCGCATCCGGTGGAAGTTTTTCGGTCAGTAACTCCATGGAGGAGGCATTTGCGGACGCAGATATCGTCTACCCCAAAAGCTGGGCACCCTATAAGGTGATGGAAACCCGAACGGAACTGCTCCGAAACAAGGATCACAAGGGTTTGGAAGACTTGGAACAAAAATGCCTTGCGCAGAACGCGAAGTTCACGGGATGGGAATGTACCGAATCATTGATGAAGACTACCCGTGATGGCAAAGCCCTGTATATGCATTGCCTGCCTGCTGACATCAGCAGTGTTTCCTGTGAAAAGGGAGAAGTAGAAGCGTCGGTTTTTGATCGCTATCGGACTCCGACTTACATCCAGGCAGGTTACAAGCCTTACATCATTGCCGCCATGATCTTTGCGGCAAAATTTGATAATCCCGCAGCAATGTTTCAGGACTTGATTCAACGTGATTTGAAGCGTGTGCATACCATTTCCTGAAACCCAAAAACGAATTGAAAAAACAACCACAATAAGCATTTTAGGAGATTGATGAATCAACTGGACGCACGAATATCAGAACTCAGTGAAAAGTACCTTCCCCTGGCTGTTGAGATGCTCAAGGAAGTCATCCGCATACCTGCTGATTATGTAGACAAACCCCTGGATCAGGGAGGAGATCCGGAATGCGGATTGAGCAATCACGAAGGGCCCAGGCTCGAATACCTGCGTGACAAGATCATCGAGATTGGCGGTGTCCGTTCGGCGGATGACATTGGATTTGATGAGTATGGGAATCTGGTCTGGACCGTTTCCGATCCGGATGACGGAATCCCGGATTCTGAAAAACGTGTGGTGTATTTCGACGGACACACCGATACGGTGCGCGCATTAAGGGACCAGTGGCTTTCGAAAACCAATGGGAGCGTCGATTCCTATGATGGAGTGATTGATTCCGGAAAAATGGCACGTGAATTCCTACGGAGCGAGCTGGGCTATCTTCCAGAGGACTCGGAATGGGATAACATGGTGTTCGGCCGAGGCAGTGCTGACCAGCTCAGCGGAGTCATTTCCGAGGCGATTGCCACCAAAATTGCACTGGAGCTTGCTTCTGAGGGTGCTCTTAAAGGCACCATTATTCGAGCCTATGCGACCGCAGTTGAGGAAGACAACGATGGAGCCGGACCGATGTTTGTCATGCAGAAGGTGCTGCCGGGAGCAAAACCTGAATTGATTCCCGATGTCGTGATCCTCACCGAAGGTACCGGAGATGCCCAAAAAGGAGCACTCGGAATCTATCGAGGACAACGCGGAAGAATGCAGATTGAGCTGACCGTCACCGGCCGTTCATGTCATGGATCCATGCCCTGGGAAGGTTTGAATCCTCTGGAATTCGGAAGTGCGATCATTTCCGAAGCAGCGGCAAAATATGATGCCCGTGATGGTTTTTTGGATGATGCCTTTCTTGGACATGGAACCCGAACCGCATCCTGGGCGAATTTGGAAACTCCCAGCGACTGCGCTGTTCCAGACCGCTGGACCGTTCGTTTTGACCGGAGATTGACGGTAGGAGAAACACCGGACCAGGCGGTCAAAGACATTGAAAACCTGGATGGGGTCAAAAAAGCCCGTGAAGCCGGTCTGCAGGTGGAAGTATCCATTCCACGCTATGAAGAGCCGACTTGGACCGGATACCAACCCGGCAACCCTCAGGTCTACATGGGCTGGGCGACTCCGGAAGAACACAACGTGATCCAGACTGCAGTGAATGTCTATGACCGTGTTGTATCCCCGAACATCAATGGCAGCCCGGAAACTGAAGGAGCTTTAAGAAAACAGGCACGGGTTGATCGTTGGATCTTTTCCACCGATGGAGTGGGATTTCCGATTCCGGAAGAGAATAAATCGATTGATGTTTCCGAACGTAAAGAGTGGGTTCATGCAGGTGGTTACAAACATCCGCCCATGTTTGGTTTCGGTCCTGGAATCGAACAGAACACCCACAAGATTGGTGAGGCCGTAGACCAGCGTGAGCTGCGTCTTGCCATTGCCTTTCTGGCTCGCTTTCCGAGCGTTTTTGCCAACGGCGGTTGATTCCTTCAAAACTGGAGCAGACTCTCAAGATGTGAGTCTGTTCCGGGACATTCCTTTTTCTGAACATGCTCTCCTTCGATTACCTCTGCAGTGAATGCGGACAGGACTTTGACATCGTCCCAGGGCTGATGCTTTGTCCCCAATGTTCATCCGTTAAAAAAGCGGATGAACCTTTGCGCGGAGTACTCGAAGTGAGGCTTCAGGGAAAAGCCCCCTCATCATTTGGGTCACTTGACCTGCTTCCGGTGGAGCGGGAACATTTCCCGGATCTTCCGGTGGGCAACACTCCGCTCTGGAAATCGTCGAGACTTTGTGAAGCATCAGGCTTCAGGTCGCTTTACCTCAAAGATGACGGGCTCAATCCGACCGGATCCTTCAAAGACCGTGCATCAATGCTGGTGGCTGCTTTTGCCCGCAAGCATGGAATCCAGGAAGTGGTAGTGGCTTCCACAGGAAATGCCGGATCTTCCATGTCCGGGGTTGGGGCTGCAGCAGGTCTCAAAGTGAAACTCTTTCTTCCGCAAACGGCTCCTCCGGCCAAGATGATCCAGGCACTCCAATATGGAGCAGACGTGATCATGGCCGAAAAGAACTATGACCAGGCTTTCGCCCTTTCCCTGGAATACTCGGATCGCTACGGCGGATTAAACCGCAACACCGCTTACAATCCTTTGACCATCGAAGGCAAAAAAACAGTTTCCATCGAAATGTGGCAGCAGCTCGGAAGCTGCCCCGATCGTGTCTATGTTTCCGTGGGTGATGGGGTGATTCTTTCAGGAGTCTACAAGGGATTCCGTGATTTGCATCAACTCGGTTTGATTGACAAAGTCCCGGTGATTGTTGGAGTACAGGCAGAGGGGAGCGATGCGATCACAAGGGCCTTGGAAACTGGACAATTCGATGTGAAGGCATCTAAGACCATTGCTGATTCGATTTCGGTTGATGTCCCCAGCAACGGATACCTTGCCGTAAAGAATCTGAAAACCTACCAAGGATGCTGTGTCACCGTATCAGATGATGAAATTTTGAAGGCTCAGCATGAACTTTCTTCCACGGCCGGAGTTTTTGCGGAGCCAGCCAGTGCAACCGCTTATGCCGGTTTTCTGAAAGAAAAAAGCAGCCTTGATCCGAAAACGGTGTGTGTTCTTTTACTCACTGGAAACGGACTGAAGGATGTTAAAGCGGCATCCAACATCATCAATATTCCGAAGCATCCTATCAACTCTCTGGATGAATTAAACCTGAATCACTGAATCGAAAAGGATATTCCATGATCGACTTGACCCGAAATGAAGCTCAGATTCGCAAAAACGCTGCCCACTGCAGGGAACGCAATATCAGGCTTCCTACGTTCCGTGAAATGAAAAACCCGGAAAACATTTCCGGAGCCATCAGGGATGAGATGAAGTCGATCGGACTATGGGACATGCACCCCCGCAACCTTTACCGTGTCAGCTGGAAGAATGAACCCGTTTCCGAGGGGGGGAATTATGGTGCTGTGAACGCGATGGTGATTCCCAAGGAAATCACCGGGGTGAAAGCCAACATCATCGGATTGGTGGGGAAGTGGTTCCCTACCGGTGCTCATAAAGTCGGGGCCACCTACGGATGTATTGCACCCGCCTTGGTCACCGGGCAGTTCGATCCTTCTTCCACCAAGGCCGTCTGGCCTTCCACCGGAAACTACTGTCGTGGAGGTGCCTACATCTCCTCACTGCTTGGTTGTGAATCGGTGGCGATCCTTCCTGAGGGAATGTCCCGGGAACGCTTTGAATGGCTTCAAAAGGTGGCGGGTGAGATCATTGCCACTCCCGGTACCGAAAGTAACGTCAAGGAGATTTTTGACCAATGCTGGGAATTGAAAAAAACTCGGAGCGACATCCGGATCTTTAATCAGTTCGAGGAATTCGGAAACACCCTCTGGCATTACCATGTCACTGGAAATGCGGCTAAAGAAGCCTTTGAAAAGGCATCCGGGGGCCGTGGAAGACTCGCAGGCAGTGTGTCCAGCTCCGGTTCTGCCGGAACGCTTGGATTTGGATATTTCCTCAAGGATCAGTACCCGACTTCCAAACTGGTAGCGGCCGAGGCCCTTCAGTGCCCCACATTACTCTACAACGGATACGGTGAGCACCGCATCGAAGGCATCGGAGACAAACACATCCCATGGATCCATGACTGCAAAAATACTGACATGGTCGTGTCTGTCGATGATGAGACGGTGGTCAAGGTTGTCCGGCTTTTTAATGAACCCAAAGGCAGGGAATACTTGATTTCCCAGGGAGTTGATCCGGATATTGTCGCCAACCTTGGTCTGATGGGCATTTCCTGCATCGGCAACATGATCGGCGCGATCAAGTTTGCCAAATATTATGAGCTTGGAGAAGACGATTGGGTGGTAACGATTTTTACCGATTCCATGGATCTCTACCTATCCAGAGTCGAAGAACTGGCGGCAGAACACGGTGCTTATGCAGAGGTTTCTGCAGCCCGTGACCACCAACGGCTTCTGGATGCCGGATTGGAACACATGCAGGAGCTTGGGTATTATGACCGTAAACGGATTCATAATCTCAAGTATTTCACCTGGATTGAGCAACAGGGACGTGAGGTTTCTGAACTCAATGCCCAATGGCAGGATCATCAGAATTACTGGAACGGAATCTTCAGCCTTGAATCCGAGATCGATTCTATGATTGAAGAATTCAATAGCCTCATCGATCAGGGATAAACCTCTCGCCCAAGCATCATAATCTCCCCATTGTATGGGGAACGCTTGGTGTGGGAAAGGGCTAAATAGAAACGAATAAAGCTTAAAGCCCCAGAGCTTATTCATTTCCCATCGCCACCTTCATTTGCCTTTAGATCCCCTTTTCCCGGGGATAAGGAGTAGTTGATGCCTCCCTTGTTGAAGCTTCTGAGGTTGATGATTTCGCATATATGATCAACCTCACTTTAACAGCCTTATTCCCTTTTCCTTTTTTGAATTACAAAGAAAAATACAAAGATCCAGCAGGACTAAAATCCACGCAATATTGAATGCTTTGCTTGCACGGATCATTACCAGGAAGGCACAATGAATTCATTGGATATCAAATAAATACATAAATCATGGGTCTTGAGATCGAACGAAAATTTCTGGTTCAGGGAGACGATTGGAAAAGCCTGGGAACTCCAGTGCTGTTCCATCAGGGATATTTGAACCGAAATCCGGAACGATCAGTTCGTGTCCGAATTGAAGGGGATATGGCCAAGCTCAACATCAAGGCCCAACGCGGCACACTCAGAAGGATTGAGTACGAATATGCTATCCCCGTCAAAGATGCTACATTCCTCTTGGAACATGTCTGCGAACAGCCAACTCTGTCCAAACATCGGACAAAAATCACAATTGGGGATTGTTGCTGGGAGGTTGATGAATTCCATGGACCAAACAAGGGGTTGGTGATCGCGGAAGTCGAACTTGAAACCGAGGAACAGTCTTTTGAAAAACCGGACTGGATTGGTGAGGATGTCAGCGACGATCCACGTTATCTCAACATCAATCTGATTCAGAATCCCTTCCAAAACTGGAAGCAAGACTGAAAATCAGTGATGCCTTCCAGGATCCTGCTGGTCAGAACGGACCGAATTGGAGATACCCTGCTCACCCTTCCTGCAGTAACTGCCCTGCGTCAAACGTTTCCTGACGCTTTCATTGCATTTCTCTGTCAGCCCTATACAGAACCCATGGTTCGAAGAATCAATGGACTGGACCAGGTGCTGACCTATGAGAATGAAGGAAAACACCAGGGTTTTCAGGGATTAGAACTCCTTTCCAAAGAATTGCGTTCTTATCAATTTGACTTCTCAGTCGTGTTTTTCCCTCGTGCTTCATTGATCTGGGCGCTTTGGCGGTCTGGAATTCCAAGGCGTATCGGGACCGGCTTCCGGTGGTATTCCTTTCTTTTAACAGATCGGGTGATGGAACATCGAAGCGAATGTCTCAAACATGAAGCTGATTATAACCTGAACCTTCTTTCTCCTTTGCTAGGCACGAAGATTCCCGAACCGCAATTTGATTTTCAGACAGATCCGGAACTTTCAGAAGAATGGGAGACACTTCAAAATCAAAATGGAGTCAGTTCGGATTACATCATTATCCATCCTGGGAGTGGAAATTCCGCACCGAATCTCAACCTGGAACAGTATCAAATGCTGGCAGAAACAATACTCCAGGAAACTGGATGGCAGATCTTGCTGACAGGATCACCCGCAGAAGCCGAAATCAATCAGCATCTCGTGGATAAAATTTCAGGAAACCGGATCATTGACTTCTCTGGAAAATTGAATCTTGTCCAGCTGATGGAATGTATTCGCAATGCACGTCTTTTGATCACCAGCAGCACCGGGCCTTTACATCTGGCGGATGCCCAGAATACTCCGGTACTGGGATTTTTCTGTCCGCTTCCTCCCCATACGCCAGTGCGTTGGGGGCCTTACCAGCAAAACGAATGGGTGGTTTCACCGGACTTAAAGAGCCCGGATCGCTGCCGTATGAAAGATTGTCCTTATGGTGGGTGTCTTCAACAATTGTCTTCCAGTCAAATTGTGGAAGCATTGGAGCAAAGACTAAAAGAACTCAATTGAAGAGGTTGAACCTACCCTGCATCGGCGTGATAGTCACCTGATTTCCCTCCTGTTTTTTCGATCAGTTTGATGGATTCGATAACCATCGCTTTAGAAACCGATTTACACATATCATAAAGGGTCAGCGCCGCCACGGATGCTCCAGTGAGCGCTTCCATCTCAACCCCGGTTTTGTTGGTTGTTTTGACCTGAACCCGAATTCGTGCTTGTTCTCCTTCGAGTTGAATATTGACCTCTGCTGCAGAAAGTGGAAGGGGATGGCACATGGGAATCAATTCACTTGTTTTTTTACAGCCCTGGATTCCTGCGATGATTGCAGTTTCAAGTACAGGTCCTTTTTTGGTTTTTCCTGAATCTTTGAGCAATTCAGCCAGTTCCGGACCAAGCCAAACCAAAGCTTCTGCAATTGCCGTCCTTGGCGTGACCGCTTTTTCTGAGACATCCACCATACGGGGCTGATCATCTTCACCCAAATGGGTAAAACGGTTTTCAGTTTGAGACATCTTGAGAGGCAACCAATTCAGGGTGTTGATGGAAAGGGACCCATTTTTTGTTAAAAAGCAGTTCTGCGGGCTGAAAATCGCTTTTATAGGACATTTTCGGCGAATCCTCTACCCAGTATCCAAGATAGAGCCAGGGCTTCTCGAGCCTGCTTGCATATTCGATTTCATAAAGGAGGGAAAAGATTCCAAGTCTGCGCGTTGCTTCATCTGGATCAAAAATGAAATACACCGAACTCAGCATTTTTGGAAGAATATCGATCCAGCCTATTGCCAACAGACGTTCCTGGTCGTAGTAATAAAGCATCTCGGTTTTGACCGGGGAATGGATCAAAAAATCTAGGTAGTCACTTTCGGTGACCGGAGTTCCGCAGTGATGCCAGTTTTGCTGATACTTGCTGTAAAGCTGAAAACCAGGCTGACAGAAGGCTGGAGGATGATGCTCCACCCGCAAATCCTGGTTTTTTTGCCAAGTCCTGCGTTGGCTTTTACTGGGTTTAAAGGTGTCGGTTCTGACCCGGATCGGGATGCAGCTCGAGCAACCTGAACAGATTGGATGATAGACTGAGAAACCGCTTCGGCGAAATCCGAGATCGAGTAGTGAACCGTAAGCGTCTTCACTCAGGCGTTGGGTTTGAAAGGCGAGATTGTTCCAATCTCCGCTGGAACGGTAAGGGCAGGGTCCGTTGTGGGTTTGGTAGAACCTTATTCTTGTCGAGCCCATGGATCCGAAAAAGGCTCAGTGGTCCAGGCCCGTGGCGATAATGGTGATGGTCACGTAATCCTCGATCTTTTCGTCAAAGGTTGCTCCCCAGATGAGGTTCACGTCTTCGTCGGCAAGGTTTTCGATAGCACCCATCGCTTCGCTGATTTCAAAAGCCGAAGTGTCAGCTGGTCCCAACACATGAACAAGGATTCCCTTTGCACCACGGATGTCCACATCCTCCATGAGTGAACTCTGTAAGGCATCCTGCATGGCAAGGTTCATCCGGTCTTTACCAGCCGCAGTTCCCTTTCCAATCACTGCCTTGCCCATGTTCTGCATGATGGTTTGAACATCGGCAAAATCAACATTGATGTCTCCCACTCCATTGACGAGATCGGTGATCCCCTGGATGGCATTCATCAGCACGGTATCGACCAAATGGAATGCTTCGATCAGGCTGGTGTTGATGGTCGTTGCGTCGTAAAGCTTGTCATTGGGGATAACAAGCAGGGTGTCGGTATGCTCACGAAGTTTCTCGACTCCTTCGAGAGCAGTCTTCATCCGCCGTTTGCCTTCAAATGCGAAAGGCAGGGTAACAATGGCAACGGTCAGCACTTCCATCGAATGCGCTACTCTCGCCACCACCGGTGCCGCGCCGGTTCCAGTTCCGCCACCCATTCCTGCGGCGATGAAAATCATGTGGGAGCCTTTGATCACATTTTCAATATCTCTTATACTGTCTTCTGCAGCACCCGCTCCGATTTCCGGGCGGGCACCCGCTCCCATACCCCGGGTTAACTGTCTGCCGAGGTCAATTTTAACATCTGCCTTGTTGCGCTGAAGGGCTTTCTGGTCGGTGTTGCAAACCACCATCCTGACATTTTGAACCCCTTCGCTGACCATTCTTGTAACAACATTTCCGCCTGCTCCTCCCGCACCGAGGACCATGATGTTAGGTACAAAAATTTCCTGAACCGGGACGAAGGTTTGTATTCTAGAATCCTCCATACGAACAACTAAAGACTATGGGAATTTTTCTAAAGATGCTTTGGTATTGAAAAGTTAATGAGCCAGTATTCTAACCTAAACTGAGCCATGAATCATTTTTTTCTGGCACGAGCTAAACAATAAGTCAACTTTTCAATGAATGGAATGTTGCCTGAAGCAAGCGAACTTGCTTTGAATGCTTATGCGTGGTAATCCTAAAAAGCTGAGAATGTCTTTATTTTCATCACTTCAGGATGGATCTCAATCAGGATTTTGAAATATTTACGGATGAACCTTCTTTCTTGAAAGGGTCCGAATGTTGAATGATTTTCGATCTGGAAGAATTGTTTAAGTCTTACAAGAATCAGCGTATTTACCTGTTAAGAATGCAGGGGTTTCAATTGAAAAATCACATGAAAAGGAGGGCGGCTTGAATCAGTACAGCGCCATGGTAAATGAATTTTTGGTCAATTGCGGTGATGCAGAAAAGGAAACGGTCAGCGAGCAGGAATGGTGGATCATCAATGGTTCCGTCAAGGTCCAGATCTTCCTGACTACCCTCGAAGACAATGCGGAACTGGTGGTAGCAGCAAACCTTTTCCGTTATGAGCAAACCGATGCAGAGTTGAACCAGTATGTACTTCAGCTCAACGGGACCTTCAAGCTCAAGGGAGTTTGTTTCGGTATCAGGAACAAACACCTGGTTCTGAGCTACATCCGTCCGGTTCAGGGACTGGATCCCGAAGAACTGGAATGGATCATCGCCTCGATCGCGGTGATTGCGGATGAGTACGATGATTTCCTGATCAACAAGTTCCGGATCTCATATTAGATGAGCGAATCCACTGACAAAGGAAACTATTTTTTCTTCAAAAGCCCACTGGGGCCTCTCCTGGTTGCTGAAAAAGACGGTTATCTGGTCAGAATAGATTTCACGGAACGGTCGAACACTCGGATCTCTTCATCCCTGACAGAGGGTTTTAAGGAGGCAGAAACCCCAATTCTTACGGAAGCACGCCGGCAATTGGAAGAATATTTCCAGGGAAAAAGAACAGGTTTTAACCTGCCTTATCAATTGCAGGGGACCTTTTTTCAGAAACAAGCCTGGGAAACTTTATTGAAGATTGGTTATGGAGAAATCTGGAGTTACGCCAAACAGGCTTCAAGTATGGGAAGACCCAAGGCGGTTAGGGCGGTTGGACAGGCAAATGGCAGGAACCCCCTGACCATCATCATTCCCTGCCACCGAGTCACCGGAAAAAATGGTTCGTTAACCGGTTATGGCAGCGGACTGGACCGGAAACAGCAGTTGTTGGATCTGGAAGAGAAATTCAACCCCGGACAAAGGCGTTGGTCCTGATTTCCCTGCCGATGGTGGTGGACGCCCCGTGTCCTGTTATCACCGTTGTTGCTTCATCAAGTTTGTAAAGGACTTCCCGGATTGATGTTTCAATCGTATTGAAGTCACCTCCCCATAAATCGGTTCTTCCGATTGAACCTTGAAAGAGCGTATCACCCGCAACAAGCAGCTTTTCTTCTTCAAAGAGAAAGCTCATTGAACCCGGAGTATGCCCCGGGGTGTGCAGGCAGCATCCCTGAAGCAGGGTTTCCTCCTCATGCTCAAGCCAGTGATCAGGCGGGGGCGCGGGTTCATAGGGAATACCAAACATCCTGCATTGATCTTCCAGCATGTCCCAGAGAAACGAATCCTCTTGATGCAGTGAAAGTTTGGCTCCGGTAGCTTCCTTGATCTTTCCTGAGGCCAGGAAGTGATCAAGGTGGGCATGAGTGTGGAGGATTTCCACCAACTGTAATTGATGTTCTGATAATTCCTGTAACAACATCTCAGAATCACCTCCGGGGTCAATCAGGATCGCCTGACCGCTTTGGGGGTTGCCTATGAGTGTGCAGTTACATTGAAGAGGTCCAACCGGGAAAGTTTTAACAATGAGGCTGGATTGAACTTGGTCCTCCATCAGGAACCTTTTTTTGCTCTTCCTCTTCGCTTTCCGGTGGGAGGGTTATCTTTGATGATCTGGAGACAGGTTTCCTCATCAAGGCTTTCCGCATCAGTTCCTTTTGGAATGCGGTAGTTGTCTTTGCCTTTTTTGATATAAGGTCCGTAACGTCCATTTAAAACCTGGATCTCCCCAAACTGATGAAGGGTTTTCTTAGCCTTGGCTTCACGTCCTTCACGAATGATTTCCAGAGCCTGATCCAGTTCGACATCCATAGGTCCCAAGTCTTTGGGCAGGGAAAAGAATTCCTTGCCGATCCGAACATAGGGTCCGAAACGGCCGATATTCGCCTGAATCTCTTCACCGTCTTCATTCTCTCCAAGGGTTCTGGGAAGTTTGAAGCATTCAAGGGCTTCTTCCAGGGTGATTTCGGTCAGGCTTGAGCCTTTTGGAAGTGATGCGAATCTTGGTTTCTCGACGTCTTCCCTTGTCCCGATCTGAACCATCGGGCCATATCGACCGATGCTTACGCTGACCGGCTTTCCACTGTCCGGATCACTTCCGAGTACTCTTCGTTTCACCGCTTCATCGCGGGTGACCGTTTCTTTTTTTTCTTCAATCCGTCCATGAAAGGGATGATAGAATCCTTCCATCATATCCATCCATCCCTCTTCACCACGGGCGATGCGGTCGAAATTTCTTTCAATCTTGGCGGTAAAACCGAGGTTGACGATTTCGTTAAAGTGGTTGGTGAGAAAATCGGTCACCACCTCTCCCATATCAGTCGGTTTCAGCCGCTTGTCTTCCAGAAGTTCAACATAACCTCTGTTCTGAATGGTGGAAATCGTCGGGGCGAAGGTGGAAGGTCGGCCGATGCCCTGGGATTCTAATTTTTTCACCAGGCTCGCTTCGCTGTAACGAGGTGGTGGTTTGGTAAAAAGCTGTTCCGCATTCAGATCTTTCAGAGGAAGTCGTTGACCCTGCTCAACCCGGGGCAGAAGAAGATCCTTTTCTCCCAAGACGGATTGGGCATCGCTGGACGAATCCATGTAGACTTTGAGAAATCCCGGAAAGAGAATCTGCTGACCTTTGGCTTCAAACTGATATTCAGATTTTTCTCCGGCATTGATACGAAAAGTCGTACGCGCGATTTTGGCGGCTTTCATCTGGGTTGCCAGGGTCCTTTTCCAGATCAAGCCGTAAAGCCTCCCCTGGTCCCGTTCAAGATGAGGGATCACCTGATCTGGCAGGATTTCGAGGTTGACTGGACGGATCGCTTCGTGAGCTTCCTGAGCATTTTTGGTGCGGTTTCGGAAAGATCTTGGTTTCTCTAGGGTGAATTCATTTCCGAAGCGTTTTTCGATCACTTCGTTGGCCATCGCCAATGCTTCTTTCGAAAGAGTCACTGAATCGGTCCGCATGTAGGTGATCAGACCGCCGCTGTAATCCGGAATTTCAAAATTACCCTCATAAAGCTGCTGTGCGATGAGCATCGTCTTCTTGACCGAAAAACCAAGTTTGTTGGATGCTTCCTGTTGCAGTGTTGAAGTGGTGAAGGGTGCTGCAGGATTTCTCGAGGCTTCTCTTTCATCGATTTCCTTGAGCACACATTCCCCGGCCCTGATGGACTGGGTCACCCGGTTTGCTTCTTCCTCGTTTTGGATTTTGACTGCTTTCCCATCGACCTTACTCAGTTCTGCATGAAAGCCTTCAAAATCGGCCCGTACTTTCCAGTATTCTTCCGGTTCGAATTCCCGGATTTCCCGTTCTCGGTCAACCAGGATCCTGACGGCAACACTTTGGACCCGACCTGCAGAAAGGCCTGGTTTGATCTTTCTCCAGAGGAGTGGGGAAAGTTCGTATCCCACCGCCCGATCAAGAATCCTTCTGGCTTGCTGGGCATCCACCAGATGCTGGTCCAATTCCCTTGGATGTTCCAGGGCCTGTTGGATGGCTCCGGGGGTTACTTCATGAAAGACAATGCGCTGAATCGGTTTCTTTTCCAAACCCAGTGCAGAAATCAAATGCCATGATATGGACTCACCTTCACGGTCTTCGTCAGTTGCGAGGTAAATGCTGGTATCCTTGGAAATCGCTTTTTTCAGTTCAGTGATGGTCTTTTTCTTATCCTTCGGAATTTCATACTGGGGCATGAAATGATTCTCAGGATCAAATCCCAATTTCTTTGAAGGAAGATCCCGAACATGACCCATGGAGGCCATCACTTTGTAATCATCATTTAAGAATTTTTGGATTGTTCTGGCTTTCGCCGGAGATTCAACAATGATCAGATGCTTCGTCATTTTACTTAAGCCTCGGCACTTAGGGCTGTTTTATGGTGTTGTGTTGTGATTGTTATTGAATTTAGGGAATCCGGAACTTTAAATATTTCGAAATTCTCCTGACTTTGAATTTTGCCATATCCAGAATGATTTTCCAAAATCTTACGGGAGGCAATGCGTCCCAGTTCATTAGAGGATTTCGCTGAAAGTCCGCATCCCGCACAGGCCGTGTAAAGCCCGGAATCAAGCTCATCAATGAAAGGATATCCGCTTCGGGTATAAGTAGTTACGCAGGGTTTGTGGTGAAACTCCGAGTCCGACAATTCCGGCATCAGATCCAGAAGAATTTCTTTCAGTCCTCGGGCGTGGTCTTCTGAACCCCCCTGCTGAAACCATTCAGTCAATTTGGAAGCATCGTCCATGGTAAGGCTATTGGGAGCATCCCCGCCGATTTTGATGTAGTGATGTCCATCTGGATATAGGATTGGTGGCATCAGATACATGTCAGAAAACTCGAACCCTGGTTCCAGGTCCCAGATGATACAAGGCATGTTTTGGAAACGCTCTAATTGGTTTTTATCAACCCTCGCAAAAAGAACGGTCCTTGGGTAAATCATGAATGGTAGCGGTTCATCAAGCAGGGCATTTGTAAAAGCACCGGTGCAGAGGAGGATCTTTTCGGCAACATAGCTGTTTCCATGATCCGTTTGGACCTCCCAGGC
>LNZD02000243.1 GCA_001469005.2 SAR324 cluster bacterium lautmerah10 | reverse complement strand
CCCAAGAGGAGATGAAGGGGTTGTCCTACGACCTTCCCAAACACATCCCAACAGGCAACATCGATGGGAGATTTTATGTAGGAATGTCCTTTTAAGACCGAATCCATTGTTAAATTGAGCTTTCCCAATTCAATAGGATTGTGTCCCAAAAGCTGTGGAGCCAATTCTTCCAGCCCCGGGATGACTCCTTTTGCAAAAGCCGGCAGGTAGTTGGAACCCAATGGACACACTTCGCCAAACCCGGAAACACCTGTATTCGTTTCAACATGAACCACTGTGGTCGTGGCTTCAGAGATGACTTTCCCCATCGACATCCGGTAAACCCCACCTTTCACAGGCAACTGAACCTGGTGGGCAGAAATTCGGGAAATCCTAATCTCACCCATCAGACCATTCCTTGTTCGGAAAGCATCCTGGGATAAAGCGTTTCGGTATGTCCATCCAGGCCGATGATCTGTCCGGAGATATGCCTGCCATGATCAGATGAAAGAAAAAGGATCATGTTCGCAATTTCTTCCGGTTCGATGAAACACTGCATCGAAGTCCCGATGGCGTAAAGTTTCCTGACCACCTCCGGGCTGATCTTATCGGCTTCTGCATGAGCCTGAACCACGCGATCCATCCTTTCACCGTTGACGTTTCCCGGAACGATCCCGTTGACCCTGATATTCTGCGGCCCTAGTTCCATCGCCAGGGTTTTGGTCAATCCGGTAACGGCCCATTTTGCGGCGGCGTAGGGACTCCGATTCGGAAATCCGAGAATTCCTGCACCTGAGATCAAATTGATCAAAACACCATGCCTCTGTTTTTTGAAGAGAGGAACCACAAGACGGTTGAAATAAAACTGGGAATTGAGGCAAACGTTGATGGTATGGTTCCATTCCTCCAAGGATATATTTTCTATCGGTGCAGTAGGCCCCGCGATGCCGGCATTGTTGACCAATACATCAAGTCCATCCGGAAGGATTTCATCCATCATCTTTTTCACCTCCTCGGCGTCCCCGACATCACAGGTAAAGGTCTCAATTCCCTGAGGCAAACTGGTGAGAGCCTCCTGATTGATGTCACAGGTGAAAACCTCTGCACCGGCTTGGTGAAAGGCTAAACAGGTAGAACGGCCCATGCCTGCACCCCCGGCACTGACAAAGACTCGTTTGCCTTCCAAGGTGATATTCATATCAGCCAGTGGTGGTATTTAGTTTTTGTAGGAAGGATCAATCTGCTCCAAAAGCCTCAGCAACCCAGGCCATTCGTATTTACCCGGAGGAAAATCGGCATATTGGCGGCGGGATAATTTCCAGATTTCTTCAGGACCTTTGTCCAAAGGCAGGCTGGTACTGTAGGCTTCAATCATGACTTTGCAGGCACGGATCAGGTAGTACATGTTCATGAATGCTTCACCAGCGGTTTCACCAACTGTCAGGAATCCATGATTCCGCATAATGAGACAGGACTTCCCTTCGATGTTCCTGGCAAGCGCATCACGTTCTTCCAGGGTGAGTGAGAGCCCTTCCCAGTCATGATAACCGATGTCTCCATATAGCATTGAGGTATCCTGGACGAGGTAATCAACACCATTTTTCAGGGCGGTCACTGCCAGTCCTGCCGGGGCATGGGCATGGAACACGACTTTCATGTCCGGATGGGCAAGATGAATGGCTGAATGGATGACAAAACCAGCCGTGTTCACGTCCCTGGGACCACTCAGTACATTCCCATTTTCATCGACCTTGATCAGGTTCGATGCCGTAACTTCGTTGTAAAGCAGCCCGAATTTATGCATTTTGCATTGCATCACCCCTAACTTTTAAAAGTTTAATAGTATCCGAAAAACTCAAATAATTGGCAGCACATAAAGCTGAATATTCTCCAAGTGAATGGCCAGCAAAATATTTTGCATTATCAAGATTCACATTAAGTTCTTTTTTCATTTCATGATCCTCTCAAAAAGGTCTGATTGGCTTCTTCCAGCAATTTCACAGCCATCAGATGGTTTTGATCAAAGCCATATTTTTCAACAGCTCTTTTGTAAAGGTCTTCCACCATTTCACACATGGGCAGTTCGGCATCCAGGGACTGGGCAAGTTCCATGGAGAGTTTCATATCCTTGTGGGCCAGGCCCAGCACAAATCCGGGATCATAACTGCCTGAAAGGATGGGAGGCCCGTAACGGTCGGACACATAAGAACGGCCGGTGCTGTTCTGGATGATGTCCAGCATCATCTCCGGCTTCAATCCTCCCTTGACCCCCAACATCATCGCCTCACTCAGTGCGACCGAGTGCAGATAACAGAGAATGACCTGGGCGATTTTAGCGACATAACCTGCTCCATGATCACCAAGATATTTGATGTCTTTCCCAATGACTTCAAATATCTCCCTACACTCATGGAAAATCTTTTCTTCACCACCCACCAAAACACAGAGATTTCCTGATTCCGCCGCTTCGGTTCCTCCGGTCACCGGTGCATCCAGGGTATGAATCTTCAGATTATCAGCGAGCTTACGTATTTTTCGTTCGACGTCGAGATTGTTGGTGGAGAGGTCAATCCACACCGAACCTTTTTTCAATGAATTCAAGATATTGTTTTCTCCCAGCACCAGGCTTTCCAATTCAGCAGGACCTGGCAGGGAAGTCATGACAAAATCCGCATCTTGAACCGCTTCCGGGGCACTCCCGGCTTCATCGGCGCCAAGATCAAGATGAACTCTGATTTTATCTCGATCAATATCAAATGCTTTCATCGGGTAGTCGGCACGGAGAAGATTC
>LNZD02000242.1 GCA_001469005.2 SAR324 cluster bacterium lautmerah10 | reverse complement strand
CTGGTATCCATTTCGGGTGCTTGCGGTTCTGAACCGATGGCTATTGGATAGAGGAGGATTTCCGCACCCTGAAGGGCCATCGCCCTCGCCGCTTCAGGGAACCACTGGTCCCAGCAGATGCCTACGCCTAGTTTGCCATAACGGGTCTCCCAGATTTTAAAGCCGGTGTTGCCGGGGGTGAAATAAAATTTTTCCTGGTAGCCCGGTCCATCGGGAATATGGGACTTTCTATAAATTCCCTGACAACTTCCATCAGAGTCGAGAAGTGCCAATGAGTTGAAAAAAACATTTTCTACCGATTCAAAAAAACTGACAGGTAGGACGACCTCCAGTTCTTTTGCAAGAGTTGAAAACCGTTCCAGCAAAGGATGGTTTTCCGCAGGTTGTGCCCATTTAAAATAATCAGGATTTTGGTCCTTACAGAAATAAGGCCCTTCAAAAAGCTCCTGAAGCAGGATGACTTGAGCTCCTTTTGAAGCAGCGTCACGGATCAATTTTTCAGCACGGTCTCTGTTTTCTTCAAAGTCCGGAGTACATGCCATTTGCGTGACGGCAATGGTAAGGTTACGGCTCATCGGTCAAAGAATCAGTTTGGTGATAGTGTTGATTAGCTAATAACTAAAGCCTTGGGTTGTTGTTGGGTGATACAGTGTATCCCACCACCCCCCATTACAATTTCCTGGGCATCCAACTGAATGATTTCTCTGTCAGGGAAAACCTTTTCAAAAATTTCCCTTGCCTGATTGTCATGAACTGGATCATTGAATGCCGGCATCACGATTCCTTTGTTCGGCAGATAAAAATTAATGTAAGACTGAGCCAGGCGTTCATCTTCTTTCCATCGGGCTTCAGGTTGTTCGACAGTAATAATTTCAAGACTTCTTTCACGAGCATCTTTGGCATGCTTGAGTCGGAGTAGATTGTCCTGCAACACGTCATAGTTTTCATCTTCAGGGTCAGTACTGATTAAAGCCATGACTGCTCCCGGTTTGATGAAACATGCCAGGTTGTCAACGTGACCGTCGGTTTCGTCATCCATCAATCCTTCCCCAAGCCAAATGATGTTATGAACATTCAGATGTTCACGGAGTAGTTGTTCTATCTCCTCCTGGTCAAGTTCGGGATTTCGGTTTGGATGGAGCAGACACTGTTCTGTGGTCATTAAAGTGCCATCACCATCGACATGAATCGAACCTCCCTCAAGGACAAATGGAGCCTTGAAGTGCTCTACGGATATATGATTCAGAAGTGCTCTGGCAAAATCAGCATCGTCTTCACAGTCCGGATAATCTGCACCCCACTGGTTGAATTCCCAGTCGATTCCAGCTAATTTCCCTTTCCGGTCAATAATGAATGTTGGACCACTGTCACGGGTCCAGGAATCGTCCATCGGTAAGGGAACGATTTCGATTTGAGTCCCGCACATCTTGCGTGCTTCTTCAGCATCTTCCGGACGGGCAGTCATTTTGACTGGTTCAAACTGGTTGATTGCTTGGGCTATCTCGGCATAAGCCAGCTTGGCCTCATACATCCTTTCTCCCCATGTTTTAATACGGCAAGGCCAACCCATCCAGCAACAATCATGGGGATGCCATTCTGCTGGCATGAAAAATCCTTGTGAACTAAGACTGCTCATGGCTTTGATTTATAGATAAATCTTGGTTCCGAGATTGTTTTTCAAGGTAGACGCATTCCAGTTTTCCACCATACTTTCCAGGGAAATTCGATCCAAACCTGCTGCTGATTTTGATTCAGCTCACGAACATAGTAATCCGGTGTAAATTCCTGATCCGCATTTGAATAGAGGGAGGCAAATCGAACATTAGGGCCATCATCCACTTTGGTATGATTCAAGATATCATCACGGATCTTGGTGAAAGTGGCACCGCTGTCACAGATATCATCAACGATTAGAATGTCCTGATCCGTGGGATAAGGCATGTATTCCTCCCATTGAGGAAAATGCCGCAAACTTGCTTTCAGTGGTTTTAGGGGGATGTCGTAATAAGCACTGAGCATGACTGCTGGTGGAAGTCCACCCCGGCTTATTCCAACAATCACTTGGGGGCGGAAACGATCAATTGACATTTGTCGAACCAGTTCATGAAGATCCTGGATCGACTCTTCCCATGAATAGTAAATCACTTTCATGGTTTCGTCCTGTTTTCTCATGTAACCCTTGATTTTATTTGATCATAAACTTTTTTGCATAAATTCCCGTGAAGGTACAAGATATTCTGTGGTAAAAAGATAAATTATCTATGAGCTCTTATCAAAACTCTGAAAATGCATCACATAAACATTTGAAAGTTCAAAACATGAAGGTTTTCAAATCTAAAATTGATCCAGATACTGAAGGATTCAAAAATAATTTCCAGTATCATCAAAATCTTGCACAACAACTCAAGAACGATTTGGCGAAGGTCTCTGAGGGAGGGAAGGAGTTTTCTAGGCAACTCCATCAATCAAGGGGGAAACTTCTTCCTCGTGAAAGGGTCAATCGGCTCCTGGATTCGGGGTCACCCTTTCTAGAAATTTCTCCGATGGCTGCTTTTGGGCTTTATGAAAATGAAGTTCCCGCAGCAGGGATCATCTGCGGGATTGGCCGAGTGGGAGGAAGAGAAGTGATGGTAGTGGCCAATGATGCCACCGTCAAAGGCGGCACCTATTACCCGCTGACGGTCAAGAAACACCTGAGAGCTCAAGAGATTGCAATGGAAAACCGTCTTCCCTGCATCTACCTAGTCGATTCTGGGGGTGCTTTCCTTCCGCTTCAGGATCAGGTGTTTCCAGATCGGGATCATTTCGGCAGGATTTTTTTCAATCAGGCGAAACTGTCTGCAGAGGGAATCCCCCAGATTGCAGTAGTTCTGGGATCGTGTACTGCAGGGGGAGCCTACGTGCCCGCAATGTGCGATGAGTCAGTGATTGTTGAGAACCAGGGGACTATTTTCCTTGGAGGGCCTCCTTTGGTCAAGGCAGCCACAGGTGTGGAGGTGAGTTCAGAAGAATTGGGAGGGGGAGAAGTTCATGCGAAAATTTCTGGAGTGGTAGATCATCTTGCTAGGGATGATTCTCATGCTCTTGAAATTGCCCGAAACATTATTTCAGGAACAGACATCCAGACCACGAAAACTGGAAGCATACTTGAAGAAATTAACCCTCCTCTTTATTCGATGAACGAATTATATGGAATCCTGCCTTCGGATTCACGCCAGAGTTATGATGTTCGTGAAGTGATCGCTAGACTGGTCGATGGATCAGAAATGCAGGAATTCAAAAGTCTCTATGGGACTACTTTGATTACCGCTTTTGCAAAAATCCATGGCTATAGGGTTGGAATTGTAGCAAATAACGGTATTCTTTTTTCAGAATCAGCCCTTAAAGGTGCACACTTTATCGAGTTATGTGGTCAGAGAAATATCCCGCTGTTGTTTCTTCAAAATATCAGTGGTTTCATGGTCGGCAAAGAATATGAGCATGGCGGGATTGCAAAGGACGGTGCAAAGATGGTCATGGCCGTGTCCTGTGTCAATGTACCCAAATATACAATCATCATTGGTGGTTCCCATGGTGCCGGAAACTATGGCATGTGCGGTAGAGCCTATAGTCCTAGAATGCTCTGGACCTGGCCTAATGCAAGAATATCGGTGATGGGCGGCGAGCAGGCGGCTTCCGTTCTCTCCCAGGTCAAACGTGATAAACTTGGAGAAAAAAACACCAATTGGTCTGCTGAGGATGAAGAATCTTTCAAGAAAGAGATTAGAGAACAGTATGAAAATCAAGGCCATCCTTATTATGCAACGGGAAGGCTTTGGGATGACGGAATTCTTGATCCTTTGGAAACCAGAAGAGTTTTGGGACTGGTTTTGTCCCTGCAGGCCACTGAGCATGCAACTGACTCTAATTATGGTGTCTTCCGGATGTGAATATTTGATAATCACACGGTTTTGAGTTAGGTCTCTCCTCCCTTCAGAATCCATATTTTGTTCTGGCTTGCTCCCTGCATTTCAGATTCTGAAAAAATTATTCACCTCAATTTTTTAAAATCATATGACCAATTTTTCTATTTTTCTGAAATCATTTTTGTTTACTTCATTGCTGGTTTTGATATTGAGTCATCAAGTGCTTGCAGCGAAAAAGCAGCGTAATTGGAGAATTGGATTAGGGAGAATGATCAATACGGTTTATTATGGATATGAGACAAAAAAAGGAGATTCAGATAAGACTAAAGTTTCAGCAAACAGTTCAGGGCAATTATACAGTACTTCTCTTGTGTTAGAATATTTGTTTGGTGGAAGAAAAAGTCCTGCTCTTTTTGGAGTTGAATTTGATCTTGGAACAAGTACTGGTCAAAGAAATTTCACCCTTGAAAATAGTAATAAGAAGATTGGGGACATTTTACAAAAAATTAATACGAATTATCTTTATGGAGGTAACGTATATTTTTCTGACGGAGGTGAGGAAGGCTTTAACTGGTCAGTAGGGCTTATGACAGGATCGATGGCTGTAAAGCAAACTTTTCAAAATGGTAATGTTTATGATGGTGGATCTGATCCGGATTCAGACATTACTTACAACACAACCCAGGAATCAAGTCACACGATCCCTGTTGAAATTGTGAAGTTAGGCTTAGAATGGATTTTGGAAACGGCAGTATTTCGATTTGAATACTTCAGTACCAAACAGACGTTTTTTGGAAGTGAAGATGCTCAAACCATCACTTCAGAAGATTTAGGTGTCCTCAACAGTGATAACAACCGACCGCAGACGGAAACAATCAAATTACAGGGTGGACTAGGTTTAGTCGTTCAAGGGCGTTTTTAGGGGCCTCAAAATCTTATCCCTAAAGTCATTCATGGGCTAAAACACAGGATCGAAATTTCCGCCGCTCAAAATTACTCCAACTTTTTTCCCTCTGAAAACTTCTTGATGGTTTAGAACCACGGCCAAGGGAACGGCTCCTGAAGGTTCAACGACCATTTTCATCCTTTGCCAAATCAATCGGGTTGCAGAAAGGATCTGTTTTTCTGTAACCGTGAGGATCGTTTCCACATATTTTTGAATCAATGCGAAGGTCAAATCTCCAAGGGAGGTTCTCAATCCATCGGCAACCGTGTCTGTTCGAGTTGCGGGAATCAGCTTGCCGGCCTCAAACGAGCGTTTAGCATCATCAGCATTCAGTGGTTCTGCTCCGATCAATCGTATGTGAGGCCATTCTGTTTGAAGAGCCAAAGCCGTTCCGCTCAAAAGCCCTCCTCCTCCGACTGGAGCTACCACTAGATCGAGGTCCTTGATTTCTCTGCATAATTCCAAGGCCGCGGTTCCCTGTCCTGGTATGATCCTGGGATCATTATATGGAGGCACTTCTTCGGCTTCCTGTTTCTCTAGAACATCCTTTAATGTCGATTCTCTTGCCTCAAGATTGGAGTCACAGTGAGTGATGATGCCTCCATATGCTTGTACCGCCTGTTGTTTTACTTCCGGAGCATTAAAGGGCATGACGATTTGAGCGTTAACCCCTCGCTCTGAGGCTGCCCTGGCCAGTGCTGCTCCGTGATTCCCGGATGAATGTGTTGCAACCGATTTGGGAAGGCCTTCTTCTTGAAGCATTTGCAGCGCATTGCTTGCCCCTCTGAATTTGAAGGAACCGGTTTTCTGTAAGTTTTCACATTTAAAGAACAATTCTGATCCGCAAATGTTGTCCAAACCATTACTGGTCAGGACCGGAGTTACAGAAATATGTCCTCTGATTCTGTTCTCGGCTTTAAGGACATCTTCAGGGACAGGAAGATTTTTCATGAATCCAGTTTACTGTTTGATTTCTTCAATGATGGTCCGCATCACAGGAATTTGAACATATCCTGTTTCGTTGCTCCAAAAATAATAGTAGCCGACTGCATTTCCGGAAGAATCCTTTTCGCTGGTAACTTTGCCGTCCCGAACCGTCCAGGTTTTAACAATGTTTCCGTTGTCTGCCACATAAGACACACGAAGGTCTTTCCCGAGCAGATTGTCTGCCTGTTTAAACATTTGGTTCCGTGATTCTTCGGTACATGCCGATAAAATGAAGATCGAAAATAAGATCAAGATCCATCTATTCATGGTTTCAATTTGCTGTGATGTTATGTTGTTAAACGATATTTTGCTCTATGTAATAAGGCACACATAATCTCACCAAGAGATTTATGTTCAATTATTGAACTTTGCACTTGCTTCATATTGGATTAGATTCTAGTTTGACTGGTTAAGACCATGAAAACAAAAGTTTTATTATGCGATATTCCCGAAATTTAAATTGGTACGCCGTTCGTACAAGGTCGCAAGCTGAGGAATTAGCAAGACACGGATTAAGCCAGAAAGGTTTTGAACTCCTGATGCCAACTTATCAGGCGGTGAGTCAGAGGAAAGACCGTCATAAGGTACTGACCAAACCGATTTTCAAAGGGTATCTTTTCATACGCCTTCAACTTGATGCCACTTTACATTTGGAGGTCTTGAAAACTCTTGGAGTGGTAGAAATTTTAAAAAACAGTCAGGGGCCCAAAACGATTCCAAATGAAGAAATTGATAACATCATGCTACTTGAAAAGCATGTTGGGGAATGTTTTGAAGCTCCGGAATTTAGTGTCGGAGAGAAAGTAATGGTTCGCGAGGGACCTTTGAAAGGACTTAAGGGGACCGTTGATGAAGTCCATCAGAGAATGCTCCGGGTTGGGATTGAATCCCTTCCGGGAGGGATCATGATCGAGATTGACCCCAGACAATTGATTTCGGAAGAATCAGGAATTTATCACACCATCGCAAGCGCTTGAAAATCTCCTAACTTTCATCTTCGGCGAGTGTGATCAGCGAATCGCCAGGCTGGAAACGGTAGTTCGTGTTTTTATTGGGGATTAAATAAATTCCAAAAGATTTTGAGGAATCAAACTCTTCTGCACGGATTTTAACTCCAAAACAGACTTCTGATCTTTGTTGTGCCGCAAGCATACAATCAGCAAAACTGATTTCCTCATTTTCAAATTCTTTAAAATAGAGGCTGATGGGTTTGACATAGACCTCACTTCCCTCTTCAGAAAACAAGTCATCATAGACCTGCATCACATCCGGGTCATCAGCAACTTGAGCAAAGATTTTTGAAACAAATTGATTGGAAATCAGGAAATCTTTAACCCCGGCTTTAAGCACCAGTTCCGTGTTTTCCGATTCCACAATTTCAGTAATCAATTTGGTGTCTATTTCTTTTCCTGTGTCACGGGTATGTTCCTGGAAAATATTTCTGATTTGAAGCAGTCGCATGATTGTTTTTGAATCGATTTCTTCAGCTTCTTCTCCGCTTCCAGCCAGGATGGAAACCGTTGTGTATTCTTCCAACTTCAGCTTTTTTAACTGATCTTTGGAATGGTAGTCGATTTGGCTACATTTCATTTGAATGTCAGCAAATTCTTTTTTTATTGCTTCAAATTCCTTTTTAATGGCTGGGTCAAGGTTTTCAACGACCAGATTGACTGATGATCCTTCAATCATGTAACTCGCATATTCTCGCAATACAATTGGTGCTTTATTGTTCCAGCCAACAATCATGTGTTTTTCTACAGGTATATCTGCCCGATCGGTAGAGTAACTCCTGGTTTTTGGTTCGATCACTTGGTGGGATGAATAATTAATCGTCGAATCATCTTCTGCGAGAACAATAACATCGTCATCATCCTTTAAAACATAATCGAGAGGAGGATTCATCGTAATCATTCCTTTGGAATTTCTGACTCCCAAAGGAACGGTTTCCATGAAATGAAATTGAAGTTCCCCAAAGTTCTGAGCTCCCCATCCCTGGTCCGGGCGGAAAAAATAAAATTCATTGCCCTCAAAACCGACCAAATCCATATAAACCATGGAAAGCCCCTCGCATCTGGATGTTTGTACCAACATTCTTGCTAAAAGATCGGCTTCGTTAAGGGTGGTGATTTTCCCTTCAACAATCGTTTCCGCGAGTTTTCGATAACGCTCAATGTGGACTTCTGCTACGACTGGAGGAACGGAGTCCTCCCCTTTGGCAGCAACGACCGCCATGATGGTTTTGATCACTTTGGCATCCGCTGCTTCTTTAACATCGTTGCTGTCGGAAGCTTTCGCCGTGTTTAAGACAACCACCGAATGCGCGACATCAATCCCTGCGTTGCGAAGATTCAGTAGACTGGTCGTCGATCCGCTTCGAGTAATGACTCTGGTTGACTGCAAATCCATGATCCGGTCGCGAAGATAGTCATCCATCTCTTCTTTATCCATGTCTGCAAGGATTGCAATGACGCCTTCATCCGATTCATTGGCAATGACAATTTCACGGATGATATCAATAACTCTCTCACTGAAACCGACAATTAGGATATGATCCTCTTCGATGACCTTGCTTTTGCCTTTTCTGAGCATGGCAAGGCGCTTATCAAATTCTTGGGTGATAAAAGCGACCATGCTTGAGAAAAGTACAATACCAATTGAAATCGTGGCGATGCCAACGAGTTTGCCTGCAATGTTTGAATCAGTATCTAATTCGGCAAGAGCTCCTGAATCAGTGATTTGTGAGAAGGCATGCCAGATGAGTTGTAATGGATCCTCAATATTTGGATCATGAAAGAAGAGATAAATAATCACCCGAAGTCCACCCATGACAATGAATGCAATGGTAAACATCAGGAGCAGGGCTAAAAACACATAAAGCCCTCCTCGAGACATCAGATTATCGAGCTTGTACTTGAATTTTTCCTGGAAAGAGAATTGTTTATCAGAATCCATGTTGTCCAGAATCGCAGTGAGTTATAATGGTCTGAAGCCGTTTATGAATTAACCTGGATAGGGACCTTATGCCTGCCAGGTTTTTATTCTAAATTAGTTCTTGAATTAAGGCCCAACTAGCTATAATAGAATTCGAAAGTGCAAGGGTCAATATTAGATAAATTGTGAAATTGAACTTTTTTTGAGAGACCTGCTGGAATCGACCAACTCTATAAATACCAATTCTTAAAAAATTCCTGACTATGTCCTGGTACGATCCTTTCAAACTGAAACGCCGGAAATGGAGTGAACGCAGTCCTACCGGCAAAAAAATATACGTCATCTATTACTTGATCCTTGTTTCAGTTCTTGGAGTCATTTTATGGATTGGAGAATTCAGTGAAGAAGCCCAAACCCGTGACCAGCAAAAAATGCTTGAATGGCAGGAATCACGAAAAAATGAAGCCCTAAAGCAGAATAAAAATTCTGAAAAATAAATAAAAATTGAGGGATCTGTCAGGGAACGAGGAATCCCCAAGCTGCTTAAGTATATTAGGAAATCTGGTCGAGGAGGGGGTCTATGAAATGAAAATCTGGAGCTTCCACAAATGAAGCTGCCGCATTGAGTTGATTAAGATCTAATGTTCAATGCGGCACTTGGAAACATACTTCATTTTCCCTGTTTAGCCCTATTATTTACTGGTTTAACACCAATCAATGAAT
>LNZD02000241.1 GCA_001469005.2 SAR324 cluster bacterium lautmerah10 | reverse complement strand
GGGAGCGTGAATGATCCCGGTGAGAAACGGATCTTAGTTGGGTGATGCCAAGCTCGTTGATGGCATGGTCCAGGACAACTTTAGCTGCCTCGGTTGCATAACCTCGACCCCAACAGGATTCATCAAGCCACCAGCCGATTTCCAGAAAACCGGGTGGTTCAAAAGGGGCAATCCCGCAAAATCCAATCAACCCCTCTTTTTGTTGAAGTTCGATGACCCATAGGCAATGTCCCATTTGTTTTTGGAGTCTCTGCTGGCGTTCGATGAACTTACGAATCTGATGGTCATCCCATAGCTTCCCGTTATTGATGTAACGCATCACATTTGGGTTTTTTGCCAGTCGTGAAAAATCCTGGAAGTCCGCAAGGCTCCATTCTCTCAACCTTAGCCTCGGACTTAAAAGTTCCATGAAAATCTTAGAGAATCTGATTCAGTCCTTGATCAAGTGCTGCAAAAACCGGATCAAGATCCTCTTCACAGCCTACGGCGAGACGAACCAAATGCCTTGGAATGCGATGATGTTCAAAAAAAGATGGAGGTTCATGATAATGCGCCAGCAGAGCATATGGGCAGACCAGAGTCTGATTCGAACCCAGAGTCGGGGCTTTCAAAAGGGGGGCGGGAAGCTGGTCATAAAACAATCTCAGGCTTTCAAGATTTCCGGAGATAAGGGTAAAACTGATAACACTCCCATAGCCCATAAGCCATTCAGGAGAAGCTCTCTCTTGATAGGTCAGTGAACCGTGGAAAACTTTTTCAACCGCTGGATGTTTTTGCAGAAAATCAACGGCTTTCACTCCGTTTGAGTTGAAACGTTCCATACGTTCCCCGAAATCCTCGAGATTTTGCAGAAGTGTTCTGATTTCATGGATTCCGGGTTCCAATCCCCATTGTTGGTGATATCGTTCCATCGCCCACTTCCACTTATCCGTGCGGAATAGGACCACTCCTCCACCGTGATTATTGTTTCCATTCAGGTATTTGCTTGTACTGTGGATGACTAGATCCGCTCCCCAATCCAAAGGTTTACAATTGACGGGAGTGGCAAGGGTATTGTCGATCACCAGCGGGATATGATTTTTTTGGGAAATACGTCCAAGTTGTTCAAGATCGGGAATCTCAAGCAACGGATTGGTGATCGTTTCGGTCAAAATACAGGCTGTCTGATCATCCAGATGCTGCTCAAGCTGATCGATTTCATCGGTTTTTAGATAACAAGTCGTGTCTTTTTTTCCACGAAATGGACTTTCCAGAAAACCATAGGTATCGGTGTAAAGAAGACCGATCACGATCACTTTCGGCTTTTCCGGACGCCTCAGTAAAGAGACCACCGAACTGATGGCGCTCATTCCGGAGGGGTAGAGCAGTCCAAACTCGGCTTCTTCCAATCGGCAGAGTTGATTCAGCACTTGCTGTTTTGAATCGCCCGAGTTCGTGTTTCTTTTTTTTGGGGAAGGCAGGTTTTCAGCCTGATCCAGGTTTTCCAGCATGATCGAGGCACTTCGCAAAGAAAGTACGTTGCCTCTTTTTTTCCTTATTTCTCTCAATTCGTTCATTTGCCGGTCTTTATTCCCAAGCACGATTCCCCCGTCCACAGATATTCCATCTTTTTCACAGGATAAGGACGTGACCCAGTAATCCGCATTTTCAGGAAAGACTTCAAATGCAGTGAACGAAGGCGAACAAACCACGATCGGAATTTTGGCAGCAGTGACCGCCTTGAGTTGCTCTTGATGGTTCTGCATCCAGTGCAAGGGATTTTTGAGCGCAATCAGCAAAACTTGCTGCTTGCCGGATTCCAGGTTTTTCAGGGGATCTTCAAGGTTTTCTGGGAAATAAGTAACAGGACGCCTCAGGGATTGGAGACTGTTGACCAGAAAGGAAAAATCAGGATCAAGATGCTCCCAAATCACCTTAAGCCGTGATTCCTCATAACGGTTGAATAAAAGTTCGAGTAGTTCGAGCAGGGCCGAAGGCAGAGAACTGAACGCGATCGCGTGACGGATGGAGAAATGCCTGGAAAACCCCTGTTGCAGCCGAAAAAGCTGGGGCCCCTCGACAAGACGGTAGTATCCACGGGTAAACTTCCTGCGTCCTTCCTGCCATTCGATGATGTCTTCAAGTTTTGGCAATTCAGCAGTAATGCTGAATTCGCCGCCAATCACCGATGTGGAATGAAAAGCTTCCGGATCTTGGTCTTCAGGAAATTCAAGATCCCTGGGGAGGGGGGAAGTGTTCACTAAGTTCCTTGAGCAGGTTCTTTTTACTGGAATAGCTTTTCCATGCCCTTCGGCATTGAAACACCGTCAGGCCTGCCACGAGCAAGACGAAGGCAGAAAGAACTACCAGGGCTGTATTGGAGTAGAGATAAATTTGCTGTACAAGCCATTCCGGAACAACCTTCAAGGATTCAAGAAAAACCTGCATTGCTTCCTCCGGATGATTTCAGAGGTTTTTTTTCAATGCTTCCAGGCTGGATTTGGAATCTTCGAGCATCATCATGTGTCCGCAACCGGGGAGGATTTCCTGCTTGCAGTCTGGGATCAAAGATGCCAATTCCCGGCCTTTAAATGCTGGAGACATGCGGTCTTCAGTTCCAATGACGATCAGGCTGGAGCAGCTGACTTTTGGGGCACTCTCTTTTCCTGATGAATATTCATTGCAGGCTTCAAGTCCTGCTGCCAGGGCTTCTTTTTGCCCAGAAGCCATCAGCGACAAGCCTCCCCCCATCAGGTTCATACCGGGAACCGGGGCACCACCAATATGACCCCGTATGCCAAGCCCCCAGGAACAGACCAGATCATAAGCCAGGGGTTGATTGTTTTTTGCGGCATTCAGAAGTTCAGGATGGACCGGCATTTCCGCTGCTGCACCCATCAAACTGATGCCTGAAATCCGCTTTGGATACCGCACCGCACATTCCAACGCCACAAGTGCGCCCATAGAGTGACCGACCAGCCTTGCTTCTTCGACTCCTGAAGCATCCATCAGGTGCGGGACCCAGTCTGCCAGATCCCCGATTTCAGTAGGCGCCTTTCCCGTGGAACGTCCATTTCCCGGAAAATCAACAGCAAGCACGGAATGGTTTCGGTGGGCAAAATAACGCGATTGTTGATTCCAGACACTTTGATCGAATCCCGCTCCATGGAGAAATATCAAAACCGGTTTGGCAGGATCAAAATCACGTCCCCCGGTAGTCGCAAAAACGGATTCCCCTTTTATTTCAAATCGCATGGAAAATCCTTTATTTCGAATCGGTTATTTTACGTGCTCTTCGGAGAGCCTGTTTGAAATCATCAATCAGGTCACCTGGATCTTCGAGCCCGACAGATAGACGGATCATGTCCTCGCTCAGTCCGGCGTTTTTCATCGTTTCCGAATCCATCTGAGCGTGGGTGGTGCTCGCAGGATGAATGACCAGTGTTTTTGCATCTCCCACATTGGCAAGATGTGACGCCAGCTTCACGGAATTGATAAAAACTTCCCCGGCTTTGCGTCCTCCCCGGATTCCGAAAACAATCACAGAACCGGCCCCTTTTGGAAGTTGCTTGCTGGCCAGCTTATGATCCGGATGATCCGACAGGGTCGGATGGGAAACCCAACTCACGTCCTCACTGGATTGCAGGAATTCCAGAAGTTTTTCAGTGTTTGCCAGGTGGCGGTCCATACGCATCGGCAGGGTTTCCAGTCCCTGGAGCAGGTAGAAGGCGTTTTGGGGGCTCATGGACGGACCAAAGTCCCGCATCCCCTCAGAACGTGCACGCATGACAAAGGCCTGGGGACCGAATTCCTGATACCATTGGATTCCGCCAAAAGGGGCATAGGGTTCGGTTAGGGTTGGGAAACGGTCGTTCTGTTCCCAATCGAAACGGCCGCCTTCGACCACCAACCCTCCGATCGCGACCCCATGTCCGCCAATCCATTTGGTTGCCGAATGCATGATTAAATCGGCTCCCCAATCGAAGGGACGACAGAGGAAGGGAGTATTGAAAGTGGCGTCAATCAACAACGGTATCCCGGCATCATGCGCGATCCCGGAAACCACTTCCAGATCCAGGATTTCCAATCCCGGATTGCCAATCACTTCCCCGAAAACAAGCCTGGTTTCTGGACGGATCGCCTGGCGGAATCCATCCAGATCCCGGGGATGAACAAAACTGGTCTCAATCCCGAAACGTGGCAGCGTGTGTTTCAGTAAATTGACACTGCCGCCATAGAGGCAGGTGGAGGAAACGATGTGACTGCCCTGATCCAGCAGCGTCATCAAAGTCAGAAAAAGCGCGCTTTGGCCTGAAGCGGTTGCGATCGCACCGCTACCGCCTTCAAGAGCCGAAATCCTTTCTTCCAGAACCGCCACCGTAGGATTGGTAATCCGCGTGTAGATATGCCCGCCCTGTTCCAGATTGTATTGGGCAGCCGCCTGGTCACTGTTTTCAAAAACGTAGGAGGTGGTCTGGTAAATCGGGACCGCCCGGGCACCGGTAACCGGATCAGGAAGCTGTCCGCCATGCAAACTCAGCGTTTCCGGTTTGTAAAATTTTGGATCCATAACAGATAAAAAAACTCGGATTGAAAAAGCTTCAAACTACCATAGTTGAACCGACAGGCCAAGAACACTTCATAGAATGTTCAATCCTTCAAGGATGAAGATCAAAAAAACCATCATTTTCTTGAAAAAAAATTATATGCCCAGAAGGCATGCTTCAACAGAATTATGATCATACTTCATTTATTCAATAACAAAGTATGTTGAGGACTATTTCAAATCGGGGACACTACCTATGATTCAGGATTCAACTTATC
>LNZD02000240.1 GCA_001469005.2 SAR324 cluster bacterium lautmerah10 | reverse complement strand
CCTTTGATATTGATGCCAATGGGATTGTTAATGTCAGCGCAAAAGACCTGGGCACTGGAAAAGAGCAGGCCATCAAGATCACAGCATCCACCGGGCTTTCTGACGATGAAGTCGAAAAAATGGTTACAGATGCTGAAAAATTCGCAGATGAAGACAAACAGAAAAGGGACTCCGTTGAATCCCGAAATCAGGCGGAATCGCTGATCTACAGTACCGAAAAATCCATGGGTGAACTTGGAGACAAACTCCCGGAAGAGGACAAATCCAAAATCACTGCGTGTATTGATCAACTTAAAAAGAGCCTCGAACAGGACGATCTGGAAGCGATCAAAAGTGATACTGAAGCCCTGGTTCAGGCTTCTCATAAAATGGCAGAACTGCTCTACAGCCAGCAGGCCCAGCAACCTCCTCCGGAAGGTGGACCCGAAGCCTCCGATGCTGAGCCAAACACAGAGGACAGATCGAACGAGGATGACATCGTCGATGCCGATTACGAAGAAGTAAAAAAATAAATTCCTAGACTCAACCATATTGCTGAATGGCAAAACGCGATTACTACGAAGTTCTCGGGGTTGACAGGAGTGCTTCTTCAGAAGAACTCAAAAAAGCCTACCGCAAAGTTGCGATGAAATATCACCCGGACCGAAATCCGGGTGATGAGGAGGCAGAGGAAAAATTCAAGGAAGCATCAGAAGCTTTCGAAGTCCTCAGTGATCAAGGGAAACGCCAGAGATACGATCAGTTCGGTCACTCAGCAGAAGGCCTGGGTGATGGATTCAGCGGTTTCAGTCAAGGTGCAGGGTTTGGAGATATTTTCGGCGATATCTTCGGTGAATTTTTTGGAGGAGGAGGAGACCGAAGAGGCCAGCGCGGAGAACGGGGCTCTGATCTGCAGTACAACCTCGAGATCAAATTTGAAGATGCAGCCTTCGGCACCTCGCGGGAACTTGACATTCCAAGAATGGAAACCTGCAACACCTGCGGCGGTTTAGGTGCGCGTTCACAAAGTGACATCGAGACCTGTAATAATTGCGGTGGGACAGGACAGCAGAGAATACAGCAGGGATTTTTCAGTGTGGCCACCACCTGCGCTGCCTGCAGCGGAAGAGGACAGACCATTCGAAATGTCTGCAACACTTGCCACGGCAGAACCCGTGTCAAAAAAACCCGAAAAATCAGGGTCAATATCCCGGCTGGAGTGGATACCGGTTCACGGATCAAGCTTTCCGGAGAAGGAGAGCATGGAAGCAACGGAGGCCCTAACGGGGATCTCTACATTGTCCTTCGAGTTGAGGATCACCCCGTCTTCGAAAGAGAAGGAGCAGATCTTTTTTGCGAAGTACCCATCAGTTTCACCCAGGCCGCCCTCGGCAGTGAAATCGAGGTACCAACTCTCGAAGGCAAGGCCCGGTTGAAGATTCCCGCAGGTACCCAGTCCCACAAAATCTTCCGTCTTCGAAATAAAGGGGTATCCCAAATCCGTAGACCTGAACGCGGTGATCTGCATGTAAGAGCCGTCATCGAAACTCCCACCAACCTCACTTCCAAGCAGAAAGAACTGCTGGCAGAATTCGAGGAATGCTGCCACGAAACCAGCCATCCTCTTCGGGATAAGTTTTTCGATTCCATAAAAAACCTGTTCTCCTGAAAATTAAACCCGATCAGGGTTCTTAGGAATCTTTAGTCCGGATCTCTTTTTCATTGAATCATTCAATCCTGGATAGAGTGATTTACATGCAAGAATCCCCTTGCCCGTCCTCTGAGCTTCTCCTAAAATCTGGACTGATTAACTGTCATTAGAAATTCTATTCAATTCATTCACTTCCCGGCTAAAAGCAAGATGAATCCTTGGTTAATGAGTGCGGTCATGGTTGTGGCATGGAGTGTCTTTGCCCTCCAGATGATGATCAAGATAGGAGCACTGAAAAAGATGGCTCCGGAATCCAGGATGGACCAAATTCCTAGAAGGATTGGATTACTGTTCAAAATTGGCATAGGCCAGGAAAAACTGGTAGGTCGGTCCAGAGAACGCATGCCGGGAATCATGCATGCTCTCATCTTTTGGGGAGCTATGCTGATTGGCATCAGGGAAGTCACCCTGATGGGGGAAGGCTTTGTTCATGGATTCCAGGAATACCTTCCTCTGCTTGGCTCCAACTACCTCAGCGGTTTTTTATTCATTTATCTCTACAACATTGCAGAACTCGTTGTTTTGCTGATGATCCTGGTTGCGCTTTACCGGCGTTTTGTTCCTCGACCGGACAGGCTTGATCTGAACTGGGAAGGAGTCTACGTCCTGCTATTCATCGCAGGAATCATGCTAACCGATCTGCTCTTCGATGCCGCACGATTTAATCTGATTGATGAATGGCAATATTCCCTCCATCAATTTGAACATCCTATCTATGGCCAGGAACGTTCATGGGCTCCTGTTGCTTCGGCCCTGGCAGGTTTGTTGGTCGGACTTGGAGAAACTTCCAACTCGTTTTTTTATCATTTCGGTTTTTGGGGACACATCGCAACGATGCTGGTGTTTGTCAATATTCTGATCAACACCAAGCAGTTTCATGAAATCACTGCACTTCCAAATGTATTCCTGGGATCCCTGGATTATCCACATGCCCGTCAAAAATGGATTGACCTGGAAGACGAAAAAGCCTGGGAAGAAGGCAAGATCGGCATCAACAGTCTTGAACAACTAACCTGGAAACAAGGGTTGGATCTTTATTCCTGTACCGAATGCGGACGATGTTATGACGTTTGCCCGACCTACGTGACAGGGAAACCTCTGACCCAGAAATGGGTCAACCAGTCTCTGCTCAGGCACCTGCGCGAAGAGGAAGGAAACATTTATCGGACCGGCACCACCAGTGGCGAAAAATCCCTGGTTGGTGATGTCATCCACCCCGAAACCCTCTGGGCCTGTACCACCTGCAGGGCCTGTGAAGATGCTTGCCCAGTCTCCATTGAACACGTTCCGAGAATCCTTGGAATGCGACAGGGGCAGACCATGATGGAAGAGGCGTACCCTCCTGAAATCAGTTCAGCCTATAAAGGCCTAGAAAGAAATTTCAACCCCTGGGGAGTGGGTTTTGATCAACGGGCGGACTGGGCTGCAGAACTGGAAATCCCCTTGATGTCAGAAACTTCGGCAGAAGACATCGATGTTTTGATGTGGACAGGTTGCGCTGGGTCCTTTGACAGCAGGAACCAGAAGGTGGCCCGCGCCACGGCAGAATTGATGAAAAAAGCGGGAGTCCGTTTTGCCATCCTGGGTAGTGAGGAAAAATGTACTGGAGACCTGGCACGTCGTTCAGGAAACGAAATGCTTTTCCAGATGCTTGCAAGCGAAAATGTCGAAACGTTAAACGGTTACGGGGTCAAGAAAATTGTCACTCAGTGTCCCCACTGCCTGAATGCACTCAAAAATGAATACCCTGATCTTGGCGGAAATTATGAAGTTCTCCATCACAGTCAGTTTCTTAAAAAACTGCGTGAAGAAGAAAAATTGCCTCAAGGAAAAAACGACCGGAATGTTACTTATCATGACCCCTGTTATCTGGGACGTTACAACCAGGAATATGATTCTCCCCGGGAAATCATAAGTGAATCGGCTTCTTCTGTTACTGAAATGCAACGTCACCGCAATGAAAGCTTTTGCTGTGGTGCAGGCGGAGCAAGGATGTGGATGGAAGAAAATCTGGGCACCCGAATCAATGAAGAACGGGTGCGTCAGGCTGAAGAAACAGGTGCCAATACTCTGGCCACAGGCTGCCCCTTCTGTATGACGATGCTCAGTGACGGAATTGCTGCAAGCGGCAACAGTGAAAAACTCGAAACCCGGGATGTTGCTGAATTAATGCTTGAATCGATCAAAACCTGAAGTCCCGCCAGCCTTCACCCGCAATGAAATCAGGCTTTTCGAAGGCTAATCTTCATTTTGAAAAAAATCGACAACACAATTTTTTTCTGATATAAAGTCAGATTGACTTTCATTCAGAAGAATGGAGAACGTAGCCGAGAAGCAACACGGGTTGCTGGAACTGCTGAGAATTAGACTGAATCCAGTAATAGAGGATTTGGGATATGAACTGTACGATCTTGAAGATCTTCAGTACCAGGGCCAACGCATCCTTCGTGTCAGTATCGATCATGAACAGGGAATTCAATTAGAAGACTGTGTTCGCATTGATCAAATGCTGCAGAAACTTTTCGATGAGAATGACCCGATTGAAGAAGCGTATACCCTGGAGGTTTCGTCACCAGGTATTTTCCGGGTCTTGAAGAATCCAGAACACTTTAGGCGTTTTACTGGAGAACGAATCAAAATCCGTTTGAAAAAAAAAATAAACGGAATGCGACAGGCAATTGGCAAACTATGCTCTTCAACAGAAGACGGAATCCAATTCCTTCCTGAAAATGAAAGCGAAGAAGGACTGTTCATTGCTTACGAAAATATCAGCAAAGCCAGACTTGAACCGGAACTGAATTAATTACAAAGAGGTCTTTTGAAAGAAAATCTGCTTGAAATCATCAACGACGTGTCCAAGGAAAAGGGACTGGATAAGGAAGTCCTGATTCAACTGGTTGAGGAATCAATCGTCCATGCAGTTAAACGGAAACTTCCCTATGAGGCTGTGGAAGGTAGAATCCATCCCAAAACAGGACAAATCGAAATGTTCCACTACAAGGTGGTGGTTGAATTCGTTGAAGACGCCTACAACGAAATCTCCCTGGAAGAGGTTCGTAAGATGGATCCGGATGCAATTCTGGATGATGAAGTGGAATATGAAATCAGCCCCAAGGAATTTTCCCGGATCGCACATTCTGCCAGACAGATTATTTTTTCCAGTATCCGTGAAGCGGAGCGTGAAATGGTGGTCAACACTTTTGAAAAAAAGGTGGGAGAGATCATCACCGGAAACGTCCTACGGGCAGAAACCAACGGTCGGATTTCCATCAACTTTATGAACCGGACGGAAGCCTACCTTTTCCGCAGGGAGCAGATCCAAGGGGAGCAATTCGGATTTGGTGACCACATCCGTGTCTTTCTGTTGGATGTCAATAACAACCCACAAAAAGCTTCGCAGTTGACCATTTCAAGAACCCATCCCGGTTTGCTGGTCAAGATGTTCGAAATGGAAGTTCCGGAAATTTTTGATGGCATCGTCAAAATTGTACATGCCGCCAGGGAACCCGGGAAGCGGGCAAAAATTTCTGTCTATTCCACGGATGATGAAGTCGATCCAGTCGGCGCATGTGTGGGCATGCGTGGGAGTCGGGTTCAGACCATCGTCAACGAACTCCATGGAGAAAAGATCGATATTGTCCGCTATAGCGAAGAAATCGAAACCTACGCCTGTAACGCCCTCGCTCCGGCGGAAATCGAAAGCATGGAAATCGATGAGGAAAACAAAGAAATCGATGTTGTTGTAGCAACCAACCAGCTTTCCCTGGCCATCGGCCGTCAGGGGCAAAACGTTCGACTTGCTTCAAAACTGATCGGATACAAAATCAATGTCACCGCGGATGAGGATGAGGAACAATTGAGCATTGAAGAGCAATTGGAACTCGAGCTCGAAAAAAACCGAAAACGTGCTGAAGCGGAAGAACTGCAAAACAAAGAAACTTCCGATCCAGAACCCCTAGCCGAGGAAGTTCAAACCGATCATGAATCTTCGGAGCCAGTGGCATCAGTTGGGGAAACTGAAGATAACTCCGGAAGTGAAGAAGAACCAGAAAAAGCCGAAAAAATGGTGGCCGATGAGGCTGCCGGCTGATTAAGAATTCCTCCTGATGCATCCAAAAAATATCGATCTTAGATTGAGAACATCCAGACTCCTATATCATCAATAAAATCATCTTCCAACTTCCCAAAGAAACATAAGGAACTGCGTTTATGCCTTCGATGAGAGTTTTTGAACTCGCCAAGGAACTGAACATGCCTGCAAGGCAGATGATTCAGAAGCTTCGATCTGCAGGAGTTCCTGTTTCTGGAAACTTCCATGAATTGACCGAGGATCAGGTCAGCCGAGTCCGTAATCTGATCAGCGGGAAACAATCTGTCGGTGATGCAGGATTGAGAAGCCGGGCCGATGGAACACGTCGGGTCATTTCAAGTAGAAGAAGTGCAGAAGAACCTCAGGACACTGAAGAGGAACCGCGGGTCATCACCATTTCTGCAAAAACACAGCAGGATCAAGCGGAAGAAGACGATAATCGTCCACGAAGGAGGCGTCGAAGAAAGTTAGAAGAAGATCTTGAAGTTGAAGCAGAATCACTAACCGAAGATCCTCAGGAACAAACGCAGACCGCAGAAAAAGTCGAAGACGAACAAAAAGAAGAAAAAACAACAACACCCTCAGAACCTGAACCTGTTGAAGAAAAACCTGAGCCTGAAGTCGATAAGGAACCCGAACCTGTCACCCCCAAGACTGCTCAGAAAAAGGTTGCACCTGTTGAAGAGGTGAGACCGGCAGCCAGGCCAGATAGGATTAGAACCAAAGCTCCGGCCCAAGCTCTTCAGGAGCAACCTAAGGAAATTCCGACCAAAGCAAAACCTGACAAAAAGCAGGACAAGAAACGATCAAAGGAGGCAGAACAACCTGATCAGTGGGATAAAGAAGAAAGTAAGAAGCCTGCCAAAAGAAGGGTTGAGTTCGGCAAGGGCGCTCGTAAGAAAAATGTTCTGGATTATTACTCCTCCTCAGAAATGCGTGGTCCCAGAAAGCGCAAATCAGACCGTGCCAAGGACCGAAAAGGTGATCCGGGTTTGGTTAAAGGTGAGGAAGAAGCCAAACATGTTTTTAACCCGAGGAAGAAGAAAATCAAAATAGGCAACCAGGTCACCATCGGAGAACTCGCAGGTTTGATCGGCATCAAGGCGACCAACATACTGAAAAAGATGATGGAAGAAGGCACCATGGCCACCATCAACCAGGTCATTCCCGGAGAGACTGCCGCACTTCTGGCTGCCGATTTTGATGTGGAAGTCGAACTGGCCACCTTCGAACTGGAAGACTTGCTCAAGGAAGAGGAAATTGAGGAATCTGATTTGGAGAACCGTTCTCCAATCGTGACCATCATGGGGCACGTTGACCATGGAAAGACATCTTTATTGGACCGTATCCGTTCGACCCGAGTCGCAGAAGGCGAAGCGGGAGGGATCACCCAGCACATCGGTGCTTATCATGTTGAAGCCGGAGGTCAAAACATTACCTTTTTAGACACTCCGGGACACGAAGCCTTCACCAACATGCGTGCACGCGGAGCGCATTGTACCGATATCGTGATTCTTGTCGTTGCAGCAGATGATGATGTGCAGCCTCAAACCATTGAAGCGATCAACCATGCCAAGGCGGCCAATGTTCCAATCATCGTCGCCATCAATAAAATCGACCGGCCCCAGGCAGATATCAACAAGATCCAGCAATCCCTCCTGGAACATGAACTGATCCCGGAAAATCTGGGAGGAAGCACCATCTTTGTCAATGTCTCCGCCACCCGGGGTGACGGCGTCGATGAATTGCTGGAAATGATTCAACTTCAGGCGGAAGTCCTTGAACTGAAATCTACTTCGAAGGGATTTTCCCGGGGAGTCGTCATTGAGAGCAAGGTCCGCCGGGGCCAGGGAACGATGGGCACGGTGCTGGTTCAACGCGGGATGATGAAGATTGGCGACTACTTCGTTTGCGGGGTGACCCATGGCAGGGTCCGCTCCATGTTCAATGAATACGGGAAAGCAAAAAAAGAAGCGGGCCCGTCGATTCCTGTCGAAATTTCAGGCTGGAGCGACCAGCCCGAAGTCGGAGAACAGTTTATCACCCTTGAGGATGAACGCACCGCAAGGCAAATTGCGGAAGAACGGACCCAACAGCAAAAAGAAAAGAACGTTGGGAAACAGCAGAAAATGCAGCTTGAGAATGTCTTCAGCCAGCTTGATGAACAGGACCAGGTAGAAATCAGATTACTGATCAAAGCGGATGTTCAGGGATCGGCTGAAGCGCTTCAAAGTTCCCTGGAGCAGCTTGGAAACGATAAGATCTCAGTCAATGTCATCCACTCCGGTGTCGGCAATATCACGACCACCGACATCACTTTAGCTTCTGCATCCGATGCAATCGTGATCGCCTTCAATGTCCAGGTGGATGCCAAGGCAAAACAGCTTCGCTCCCAGGAAGGGGTCGATGTTCGAAACTATGACATCATTTACAATGCCCTGGATGATGTAAAAGCAGCCATGGAAGGACTGCTGGAACCAGAAATCCGTGAAGAGGTGGTCGGAAGGCTTGAAGTCAGGCAGGTGTTCAATTCCGCAAAAAATGGAATGGTCTTCGGCGGATTGGTCACTGAGGGCAGGCTGCTCCGTAACGATCTGGCTCGAGTTCTCAGAAACGGAGATAATCTCTATGAAGGAACCATCATCTCACTGAAACGTTTCAAGGATGACGTACGTGAAGTCACCAACAACCATGAATGTGGATTGGTAATGGACTTTCCTGAAATTCAGGAAGGAGATGTTGTGGTGGCCTATCAGCAAGTCGAGGAAAAAGCGACCCTCTAATTCTGTCTTTATGCGCCGAGCCGGCCATTCCCACCTGAAAACCCTCGTTCACCGGAAACTCACCCAAATCCTGCATCGAGAATCCAGTGATCCACGATTCGAAGGAATAACGATCTCACGGGTTGAGACTTCACCAGATCTCTCCTTCGCCCGGGTCCTGGTCAGTCATGCCGCCATCTGGAATTCAGGGAACCCCTCCGGAATCGATGAAGAACAACAAATTCAACTGATCGATTCCCTCAACCGGGCATCAGGATTTTTCAGCAAAAAACTCGGAAAATCGCTGAATAGCCGGAACACACCAAAACTTCATTTTGTTTACGATTCCGGGTTTGATCACAGTGACGAAATTGAACAATTGATCAGACAGCAACAGATGGATGACTGAACGCCTATGCTGGGCATTCTCAATATTGACAAACCCAAAGGCTGGAGTTCCTTTGACGTCATCCGTTTTTTAAAACGTTTATTCAATGAAAAAAAAGCAGGCCATCTAGGCACCCTCGATCCCCTCGCAAGCGGTGTGCTCCCGGTTTTTTTGGGAAAAGGGACACGGCTGATTCCTTATTTCAATGAAACCGACAAAATTTACCGGGCCCATATTCACCTTGGCATCCGAACCGACACCTTCGACGCAGAAGGTAAGATTTTGGAAGAAAAAGAATGCCCGGAATTTTCCAAAAAAGAACTCGAATCCGCGCTGGATTCTTTCAGAGGCCGTCATCTCCAAAGTGTCCCTGCCTTTTCAGCAGTCAAGATTGAGGGTAAAAGGGCCTATCACCTCGCCAGGCAAGGGAAGGTTTTAAAAATGCCCAAACGTGAAGTTGAATTTCTGGAACTGGAACTGGAGGAAGTCCAACTTCCGTATCTCCAACTCCGAATTCATTGCAGCAAAGGGACTTACATCCGATCATTGGCGGAAGATCTTGGATCCAAACTGAAAGTCGGCGCCCACCTCAGCGGTTTGGAACGACTGCAATGCGGAAAGCATTTTCTGCTGGAAGACACATGCAGCCCGGAAGCCCTTGAAAAACTCGATCCAGAATCGATACCCTGGATCGACCCGGTCAATCTTCTAGACGACTGGAAAACACTTAACGTCGATGATCTCATGACCAGGAATATCGCCTTGGGACGTAAGATCCTGCTCGACCCAAAACATGTCCCGTCCGACCTGCCTGAGCGAAGAGATTCAAACATAACCACGCCGGTAAACGTGAAGGCTGTCAGTTCCACAAACAAATTGGTTGCGATCGGCCATTTTCTATGGGAAGATATGGATTGTCATTTTCAACCATCACG
>LNZD02000239.1 GCA_001469005.2 SAR324 cluster bacterium lautmerah10 | reverse complement strand
GAACAAATAGCTTTTATTCTGCTGGTGGTGGTTTGTGGAGGGTTGGCGTTTCAGGGATTTCGCAGAATTTATGTGATTGTATCCCAGGGCAAGCCTTCATACCGAACCGATGATTTTCCTTTGAGACTGATCAAAGCCTTGATCGATGTGGGGCTCCAGAAACCGGTGTTTAAGGCTAGGCCCATTGTCAGTATTTTTCATGCTTTCATCTTCTTCGGTTTTAGTTTCTATCTCCTTGTCAATGTCAATGACCTGCTCGAAGCTTACGTCGAGGGTTGGACAACCATCGGCAGTTCAAATCCTGTGGCCCTAGGATTCAATCTTTTTTCTGATCTTTTCAGCATCTTTGTCCTGGTGGGAATCATCTATTTTTTGATCCGACGTTTTATTGGCAAACCCAAGGTTTTTGAATTCAACAACAACGTTAAGCTTCAGACAGAAGTTGAGTCGGGAGGAATCCGCAAAGATTCCTTGATCGTCGGAGTTTTTATCATCTTTCATGTCGGGGCAAGATGGCTGGGGACCGCATTTCATCTGGCAGAACGGGAAACCACCGAATGGTCGATGCCCACCGCGAGCCTGGTGGCTCCGTTTTTTTTCGGTTGGGATGGTATTGAAGCCGGAATTCATGTGACCTGGTGGCTTGCGATGGGTTTGATCGTGCTTTTTCTTCCTTACTTTCCCAGAAGTAAACACATCCACATTTTTTTGGCTCCATTGAATCTGGCTTTCACCAACCGTGAAGCGAAGGGAAAACTGATGGAGCCGACAGACAGTTCCAGTCCTGGGGCTTCTTCTCTGGATGATCTGCCTTGGAAACAGGTTTTTGATTCCTATGCCTGTATCATGTGCACCCGTTGCCATGAGGTTTGCCCTGCACATCATTCCGGTACTCCTTTAAGTCCCTCCGCACTGGAGATCAACAAGCGTTATTTCATTAACCAGAATGCTGCGGGTCTGGCCAACGGCAGTACCAAATTGGACCTGCTACAGGATGCGATTTCGGAGGATGCCGTCTGGTCCTGTACCACCTGCATGGCATGTGTTGAAGTCTGTCCGGTCGGCAATGAACCCATGCAGGACATTCTTCAGATTCGCAGAAAGCTGGTCTTTGATGCTCAAATGCCGGATGAACTTGCGGATGCCCTGCGGAGTCTGGATGAACAGGGGAATTCCTTCGGAGAGTCAGCACGAAAGCGGACGAGATGGACCAAAGATCTTGATTTCCCGATCAAGGACGCAACCAAAGAACCGGTGGAATATCTATGGTACGTCGGTGACTTTGCATCCTTCAACCAGAATTGTGTCGAAACCACCCGTAAAGTGGCTGAGGTGCTTAATGCGGCCGGTGTTGATTTCGGAATTATCATGAAAGGTGAAAAATCCGCAGGCAATGACGCCCGCAGGGTGGGGGAAGAAGGGCTCTTTGATGCGCTCGCTGAGGACAACATTCAAATCCTGGAGAGTTGTGATTTTCAACATATTCTGACCACGGATCCCCATACCTATAATGCTTTGAAAAACGAATATCCCTCCAAGGGAGGGACCTATTCGGTTAAGCATTATTCTACCCTTCTGCTTGAATTGATTCTCTCCGGAAAAATCAAAATCACCAATCCTCTCAATATCAAAGGCACCTACCATGACCCTTGTTATCTGGGGCGGTATAACGGAATTTTTGATGCACCCAGGGAAGTGATGCGCCATTGCGGAGTCGAGCTTGTTGAGATGTCAAGAAACCGTTCCAATTCCTTCTGCTGCGGAGCAGGTGGAGGTCAGGTCTGGAAAAAGGAACATGAGGATATGACCCAACGTCCCAGTGAAAACAGAATCGAAGAGGCTCTGGACACGGGAGCAAACCATTTTACGGTGGCTTGCCCGAAGGATATGAGTATGTATTCCGATGCCGTCAAAACATCGGGGAATGAAGACAAAATGCAGGTTCGTGATCTTGTTGACTATGTCGCAGAGGCAATGGCGTTGGAGGGGTTCAAGAATGAAGAGACCTCAGAAGCTTCTTCGGATCAAATGGTAAATTGATATGGGAAAGCGATAGGAATCTCAAATGTATCAAAGACGAACATTTCTAAAAAAACTATCCGATTCAAGTTTATACATCCTTACCCTAGGAGCCTTTCTGAACCAACCCCTTAAGGGTTGGGCAAAATGGAATCAGGAAGCCTTTCAGGCCAAAGAATTTCAAAAATCAGTCAAGGCTATTTATGGTTCGACCCCTATTGAATCAACAGATCAAATCAAAATCGAAGCGCCTGATGTTGCAGAAAACGGTCTCTCCGTTCCCGTTTCAGTCTCTAGTTCCATCAAACAAATTGAAAACCTGAGTATTTTTATAGAGAACAATCCATTGCCGCTGATAGCAAATTATCACCTGAAAGATGGAATGATTCCCGAATTTTCTTTGAGAGTGAAGGTGGCAAAGAGTTCAAATATCCATGTCATGGTACAAACTGCGGATAAGCTTTATAGCAGCACAAGGAAAATTCAGGTCACCTTAGGGGGTTGTGCAGAAGACTAAAAATATGAAGAAAAATATCAGAATCAAAGCAGTTGAAAAATCCGGGATTGTGACAGTGAAAGCGCTTATCAAACATCCTATGGAGACAGGCCGTCGCAAGGATCAGGAGGGGAACTTGATTCCTATGCATCATATTTCTGAATTCAGGGTTTTGGTCAATGGTATCAAAAAAATGGATGGTGAATGGGGCACGGGTATTTCAAAAAATCCTTATATGTCTTTTAAGTTTCAGGGAAAAAAAGGCGACCAAATTCAAATTGAACTTATAGACAATCTTAAACAAACATCTTCAGTCGAAACTATTGTTCAATAGTTAAAAACCTAAGTCAGTGATGGAAGAAGAAATTTCTCAACAGGTTCTTCTTTTTGGATTCATCATCGCGGTAATTATGGGATTCGTAGGTAATCGATCCCAATTTTGTACCATGGGTGCTGTTTCAGACTGGGTCAATATCGGTGAAAAAAACCGGTTAAGGGCCTGGCTGCTTTCCATTGCAGTAGCCATTCTTGGCGTTAGCCTTCTGGAAATCTTTCAATTCATTTCAATCGAAACATCCCGACCTCTCTATAGGATGGGATCTTTACCGTTGCTCAGGTTCATCCTCGGTGGTGTCATGTTCGGGGTAGGGATGACCCTGGCCAGCGGATGCGGGAATAAAACCCTGATCCGGATAGGAGGAGGGAATATCAAATCTGTTTTTGTTTTTCTGGTTTGTGGAGCTTTTGCTTATTTGATGACAAAGACCGTTTTTTATGAATACGTTTTTCATTCCTGGATCTCAGCTTTAAGCATCAAATTGTCAGACTTTGGCTATAGCACCCAATCTTTAGGGGAATTGATTTTAGGTTCTGGGACTAGACCCGAAGAAAGTGGCGTAATTGGAGTGGTACTCGCGATTTTGATTGGGATATGGGTTTTTTACTCAGTCGAATTCAGAGAGCAACTCAGCCTGGTACTGGGAGGATTGGTTATTGGTGCGGCAATCGTTGGAGGTTGGTATGTGACATCAGGCCCGATTGGAAAAGCTTGGCAGGAAACTGCGGAATGGATGGACCAGCCGCCGATTGGGGTTGGGGATCAATCTTACACTTTCATCAATCCGATGGGAGAAACTCTGTTTTATTTTCAATCCGGATTCAATGTACTGCTATTGAGTTTCGGAGTCTGCTCCGTGGCCGGAGTCATTTTTGGATCTTTTTTGTACTCAATTATTTCAAGATCCTTCCACCTGGAATGGTTCCCTTCGGTAAAAGACTTCTTGAATCACCTGATTGGAGCAATTCTGATGGGAATCGGCGGAGTATTGGCAATGGGTTGTACCATCGGACAGGCTGTTACAGGA
>LNZD02000238.1 GCA_001469005.2 SAR324 cluster bacterium lautmerah10 | reverse complement strand
CAGTACTGGCGGTTGTGATTTCATACCCATCGATGACTTGTTTCATCTCAACCTCCAAACTTGAGAAATAAAAGGATGCATGGATTCAAAACACTAACGTTGTTTCAGGAATCATAATGTTTTTTCATCCATTCGTCGATTTTCGGGATTTCCCCGATTCTCAGGTGATGCTCGAGCAACTGGGGATGGGCATCAAGCTGGGTTTGCGGAATGCCGTCTATGATCCCTCCACGAATCCAGCCGCACAGCCTCCAGGCAGCCAGATCGGCTACGGTCAAAGAATCTCCGACAAAAAAACCTGTGTTTCCGTTTTCCTCGAGAAGATTTTCCAAGAAACCCAGCCAGCGGGGAAGAATTTCCCGAGAGAGTTCCTCACGTTTTAACTTTCTCTGCTCAGGGTCTGGTTCTCTCAGGGCAGGCTGCATTTTCATGGTGATGTCGGTGGCCAGATCCAAAACCTCGTCCACTTTGGCCGCGGCAAAATCATCATCTTTGGGATAAAGTCCTGCTAATTTCCCACAGAACCTTGCAATCCCGGAAGTCTGGGCCACTTTCTTGCCATCGACCTCAAGAACCGGAAACTGGCCAAAGGGGAAAGTCCCATCGGTTTTCAAATTCAACGTCCCCGAGAAAGAGAGCGATGCGGCTCGTTTCAGCCCGCCAGAAAGGAAGATCGGGATAAATCAGTTTTAGTTTCATAAGTTTTCTTCGGGTTAAAATAAAAAAGAAAATTGAATCGTTACCTGTTATGGATTTTCTGTTTCTGGGACTCGGTCAACGCCAGGATCACCGCCAGAGCCACCAGCATCAATGCTCCCGTGTCGCTCCAACCCGGCCAGGAAGCCTCCATCACCGCATCCGCCAAAACCGCAATCAGAGGCACGGCAAGGGTGGAAATCGTAGACACCATCACCGAAAGCCTCTGCACCACTGCAAAATACGCCCAGTAAATCAAAGACCCGGCCACCAGAATGTTGTAAGCGAGGGAAAAATATTGTGCCATTCCCGGTGAACCGATATTTTCCCAATCCCAGATCACCGCCACCAGCAGGATCGGGATGGTACCAAGCACCTGCATCCAACCGGTCAAAACCAAAGGAGAAACCGGAAATCCCCGGCGTTTGACCAATGAAGTTCCCAGACCCCAGCATGCTCCGCCAAGAATCACCATCAATGGCCCCCATATGCTAAGTGCCCGGGTTTCAGGATCTCCAGTCCACAACAAAAGCACTCCCCCAGTTCCGATAAGCAGAGCCAAAGAAAGCCGTCTGGATGGGAGTTTGCGGGAAAACATTGAATCCGAAAGGGCCGCCCAAACCGGCATCGTGAAGGCAAGAACCGCAGCACGTCCTCCTGTCATCTGCGTGAGTCCGTAGAGGATCAAAACTCCCCAGAGCATCATGTTCAGTAACGATGCCACGAACAGTGCCATCCAGTCACGGCGTTCAATTCTGAGAGACTGCTTTCCCAGTTTGGCAATGACCAGCAGGATCAAACCTGCGGGTAATGAGGATGCTCCACGAAAAACCCAGGGAGGGATTTCTTCAACCCCGGTTTTCAGGATTTCCCAATTCAGCCCCCAGCCAAAAGCAATTCCTGTCAGCAGAATCCAGGGAAGTAAAGGTGAGTCCCGCAAATCCCTTCCGTTCAGTTTTCCATCCTAATCAAACAAAAATCCTCTTCATCTATCATTCAATTCAATCTTTCATGATCCTTGGATTCACTCCTTATGCTGAAGCGGAAATTTAAAAAACCAAGACTAACGATAAACCCCAAAAAAGTAAAACCTGCCCAAAATGAAATAATTTCATTTTTTCTAGATTCAAAATGATTGTGAAAAAATATTTGCATTTCCAATTAAAATCATTTATAGATTCCTTTGAATTGATCCTGACATGGAAGTTCGGATGAAAAATACCTGCCCATCAAAGTTTCTTCCGTTTTTTCCTGTCAACCGGAATCAAGTAGTTTTACAAATTATTTGATATAGATTTTTAATGAAAAATTTTGGTTTATTTAAGAAACTCCTTATTGAGATCAAACATTAGATTGATCTGATATAGGGATTATTCATTGAGGAATAATCGTTTTTCAATAGGCACCATGGAGGCGCCATGCCACAGAAAGCTCAAGCAACGTCTGTTGCCCTGATTTACAGTTTTTTTCTTAATCTCCCTAGAAAATTTTCTGGATTGTTTTGGAAATGCTTTGTTTGCATTTCCTGGTTTAAAAAGAATCCAATCCCAGGATCGAAACTGATTTTCTTTCCCATGGCATGCGTTTCAAGTTGAACGATTCATCCATTCAAAAAAAGGAGGTAAAACTGGAGAACGGAAGAAATGGATACATTTTTTTTACCGTGTTGATGAACACAAACTAGGATCAACATCTCATGATTAACATCTAACAGAAACTGAACTATGATTTTTGGTGAAATGAAACAAAAATTATCGGTACTTCCAACACCCGATCGACATCAAATCAATGATGCCATTCATCGTTTTGTTGCATCAGGAGGAGAGATCCAAAAACTCGATCCTTCTCCCATGAACCGGGCATTTGATGCAGGAGACGGTTCGGGATTTCACCTCGAAAGAATCCGACACGGACTGGCGATGGAATCCGAGTGATACTTCCACCATTCAGACTTCAGATTTCACTTTAGGCATCATTTCAAAGTCCAGGGAGAAATTTTGACTTTCTGGACTTTATCTAAGGGGAGCATTTCTTCTCAATTCCCTGTTTTTTCCTAAATAAATTGATCGATTTTTCTTTGGATTATTTTCAATTTTCTTGAATTTGGATTCTTTTTTGAGTCCATGATTTTCTGTTAGCAGATGGATGATGCCTTGCCAAGTCTCCTATGGAAGTGTAGCCTGACGGTGCATTCCTTGCGGTAAAGAGCAGCATGGCAGAAGAAGAAGAAAAAAAGGCAGAAGAACCCAAAGCCGGGTTAGATCCAAAAAAGAAAAAACTGATCATCATTGGCGGAGCAGCGGCTTTGGTAGTGATCATCATTGCCGTTCTGGCAATTTTTCTTTTGGGAGGAGAAGAAGAGGAAGTCGAAGAAGAACCTGTAAAGAAAGAAGTGGTAATGGAAGACCTGGAACCGGTCGAAATCCCCGTCTTTTTTCAATTGGGTTCCTATTCGGTGATGCTCGCAGATGGGAAGTATAACCTGAGGGTCGGATTTCAACTGTTGATGAGTAATGAACCGGCGAAATTCTTTCTCAATGCAAGGATGCCGCTGATCAAGGATGCATTGAATGAATTTCTTCCCGGGTTGACAGGAGAAAAACTAAACTCGGAAGAAGGCAGAGACGAAATGCGCGTGGCAGTGATCAAGAAAATCCATGAATTGTTCCCCGAAGAGGAGGTCCCTGGCGGAGACCCCTGGCCGATTCGGGAATTGCTCTTTGACGAATTCGTCCTAACCCTGGCTTACTAAACTTCCTTTCTCGTGATCCTGGTCGGGGTCATTTCAAAATTTATAATTTTCCCAAGTCTGATGACTTCACGCAGGTCACTTTATTTCCCGTTCTCCCTGGGGCATTTTGCCAATGACTTTGTCCCCTGTTCAGTGGTTGTTCTGGCTCCGGCCATCGCATTGGAAATGAATCTCAACCCGATGGAAGTCGGGTTGCTGCTGACCCTCCACAGTTTCGGCAGCGCACTGGGGTATTTCCCTTCCGGTTTACTGGCAGATTCTGTCAGGAACCGGGGGAACCTGCTGATGCTCACCTTCTGGTGGGTTGGACTCGGTTACCTGCTCGCTTCCTGGGCTCCAGGATTCTGGTCTCTGGCATTTCTGTTTGCCTTGGCGGGATGCGGGGATGCCGCATGGCATCCTTTAGCGACAGCCATCCTAGTCCAATCTGATCCGCAAAAGCGTGGGCAGGCTTTGGGATTCCATGCCATCGGGGGAACGCTTTCTGCGGTGGTCGGCCCGGTGATTGTGGGATTTCTATTGGCATCAATGGACTGGCGTGAGACCCTGCACTGGATCATCCTCCCAACTTTGCTGGTTGGACTCCTTTTTCTCAAGATCCGGAAATGGGTTCCGGAACAACCCCAGCGCAAGGCTTTTTCGAGGGAGGATTTTCAGCTTCTCTGGAAAAACTGGTCTCAAAAAAGAGGACTGCTGATCATCTTCCTGATCAGCAGTTACCACATGTCGCTGGTAGCACTGATGAGCATGATTCCTCTCTACCTCAGAGAATTTCACGGATTGAGTTCAGCGATGACAGGTTTTGCTTTTGGAATGATGGTTCTATTCGGGGCTTTCATGCAGCCCGTGATGGGAAGGCTCTCGGACCGTGCAGGTCGACGGAGGGTGATCGTTTTCGGCATTGCCGTAGCGGCTGTTTGCGCTTTCATGATTCCGATTCTGGAAAACCTCGGACTGCTGTTGATGATCATCATCTTGCTATTGGTCGGTGTCGGACTGCTTGAGGGAATCCGCTCATCGGTTCTGGCCGCTGCCGTGGAGTACACCGGAAGCCGGGAGGGCACGACCCTCGGGTTTGCCTTCACCCTGATGGATGGCCTCGGTGCCTTCGGTGCACTGCTGGCAGGATGGGCCGCAGGAATCCAATTCAGTCACGCGTTCCTGCTTGCCGGATTTCTT
>LNZD02000237.1 GCA_001469005.2 SAR324 cluster bacterium lautmerah10 | reverse complement strand
GGATATGGGATTTAAGAAAACAGCGTTCCTGATCGTCCATCATCAGGACATTTTCTTTTGTCTGATCTTCCTTCCCGTTATTGAGGAGCATCTTGAAGTTTTGTTTTTCATAACTGATCGATAGCGCCAACATCGGAGAAACGTCACACTCCAGGTAGCATTTATCCCAACGGGATTCGCTGAAGTATTCTACAAAATACCTTCCCGTTTCTAATTCATAATTAAGATGGGACTGGAAAAATTCCAGAATCCTGCCGCTGATGGGTTTATTCTTCAGGGACCACTGCTGCTGGTCATTTACCATGATGAAATCATAATGGAAACGATTGATCACTTCGGGTTTCAGTTCCTCCCCGATTTTATTTTCACGTGCGATCGGGACTGGAAAGTACATCCCGTTTGGAGGATTCAGATCCGGCCTTAATAGATCCTTTTCAATCACTTCATCAACCCCGGGCAGTTCCAGTAATCCTTCTTTTTCAAGTTCTTCTTGATGCTTTTCCAGGATCGGGTTGAGAAGACGGTTCCCGCAAAGAATGAAGACGTAGCGTTTCAGCTGAGCAAGTTCTAAAAGGGACTGTTGCAATTTCATGTTTCTTGATGAGATTCAACTGAAACGATCATCATTTCAGAGGGGAACCTTTGAATCTCCTCCACTCTGGTAACGGCCCGCATATTGGAGCAGTAATCCAAGACCACATTGGTTCGGCCTGTTGTAATAACTGGAAACAAAAGCATAACTCATTTCTGAAATCCTTCGCAGGACCATTGCAACTCTTGCGGACCATGTATTGGCGTCACCCGGAATGGAGAGGTAGTTTTCACGCTCCATGATGAGGACAATGGTATAGGCTCTCCGTCCATTGGGAGTATTGAATTCAACAATGCCCGCATCCCCGTTGATGCCTTTGACAAATCCGGTTTTGTCCCAGACCCGGACGGATTTTCGTCGGGAGAAGCAGGTCCCGTCCTTGATCCGGTCCTGTATCCATTTGTAACCCGGGAGGCTCATCAGGTAAAGCATCCGTTTGCTGGCCTGTCGGTTTTGTTCCTTGTCGGATTTCACCCCAAGAATCTGGTGGAACCAGGTTCGCACGAGGATCTGGTTCAGGTCGGCGGAAGAGACTTTGTTGCGGTAGGTCTTTCCGTCTTCCGGAATGTATTCCACCAGTTTCAGTTCATGATACATACTGGATTGATCCAGAAGTTTTTGGACCTGGGATGGGCCTCCAAGCTTCTCAAGAATCCAGTTGGTGCTTTCATTGCTGCTGAAGCGGATCATTTTGACAAGATGCTGCTGAATGATTTCGCTGTGTTCCAACATCCCTTTTTCACTGGCAAGCATGTAGGCATGAAGAATCGGAAGTTTGATCAGACTCGCAGATTTAACCCTACGCCGCGGCCGGATCGAGACAAGCAGTTTTCCGCTCGAGAGATCCTGGACAACCATCGAGAGGATGTCCTGCCTTTGGAGACGTCCGCTTCGGTAGAGATCTTCCATGTAGGAAAGGATTCCCGCTTCCAGTGATGTGCGGTGCCCCGGGATTTGGAGTTCATGAACAGGTTTTGATTCAGGATCTGCAACGATCAGGCTCAGGTATTTTCCTGCAACCCAGCCTTCCACGGTTTCGCTGAGACGGATCTTTACCCAACGGTTTTTTTGCGGACCGAGCAGGTGGATTTGTTGTCCTTCCGAAAGGATGTCTAAAATCTCGTAACGCGTGCCGGGTCCGGAACGGACATTGAGTCCCGAGACATTGACCAAAGCAAACCTGAAGGGGGTCTCCTGGGAAAGCTCAAGGGGTTCGCTTCCCGGCACCTGAAATACATCTTTTTCAGGAAAGATCCTCCTCGAGTGTTCCGGTTTGAGGTGCTTGAAGAACGTCCATCCGGTCGAACCTTGTTCGGTGGTAACCCTGACCCAACCCCTGCGTGGTTCAGGCAGATAATGTACAGGGGTGCCTCCCTGAAGGACTTCAAGGACCTTGTATTGCGTCCCGGGCCCATGCCGGAGGTTGAGCGAGGATACCCGAACCGTGGCTGCCCGCATCAGGTAATTCAGGTCTTTCTCACTGGCGAAAGTCCATTCAGGGTTTGGAAGTGCAGTGAGGATCGTCAGTCCTAAACAAAGAAAGAATTTTTGAAGCTTAAGTTGCATTCAGAGAGTGATACAAAAATCTTTTTCTTGTTTGAAGAGCAATTTTAATCCAATGCGTTGGTGTTGAAAAGGCCTTGAAACAGATTTAGATCTGAGACAACAAAAAGACGTTTCCGGAAATGAAAAGGAAAGGAAAATGAACAAGAAATGACGGTATAGAGAACATACCGCCATATGCAACCGATTGAAAAAACCGTGTGATGGTTCACACGGTTCAACCCATCAGGATTGGCTTCCGCGACTGAAAAGGTGGGTCAGGAAAACCAGTCCGGGGCAGATGATGAAGGAAATGACCAGAATGGTGAAAACGATCGTCCAGCTAAGTCCCATGAAACTCCTTTAAAGGATTGAATTTACAGGGGAGATTAACGGAGTGTGCTGAATCTGCAAACTATTTTTAACGTTTGACGGCGACGATGAACGATCCCTCGAAGTTTTTATCCTTACGTGCCAAAAGTTTTCTCAAGGATTCCGCCTGCTTTTTCGTGCGGTATCCTCCTGCCTGGACACGCTGATAGGTGATTTTGTCTGAACCACGTTTGATGTCAAAGAAGGTGTCTTTGCCATGAGCCTGGTTGAGGAAATTCCGGACCCGTCCTGCGGTTTCGAGATTCGGAAAAAGTCCCAGGGAAACATGGTAGCCTCCATCGGTCTTCTTACGGTAGGCATGCCCCGCCTCACGGTTGCTGCGATTGATGCTGTTGACCAGTTTAGTCGAAGCCTCATCCTTCATCGGTTGTGCACTGATCACTTCGGCAAGATGACTGGTTTCCGAGTTTTTCACGACACGGGATTTGTAGCCATGTCTTTTCAGCAGGGTCCTGTAATCCTGGACACAGTCCTCAAAAACACAGTTGGCGACCTGAACATAATACCTTGTGCCCTTGGCTTTACTGACGGGTTTGGGTTTTGACTTTGGCTTAGAAACGGGTTTCTCAGCCTTTTTTACCTGAGGTTTGGGTTTCGGTTTTGGTTGGGGCTCCGGTTCCGGTTCGGGTTCCGGCTCGGGCTTACTCAAGGCTGCAACAGCTACTGGGGGTTCTTCAGGTTGTTCTGCCAGTTCTTCGGGAACGCCCTCAGGCATGTTCAGAAAATAGAGGATTCCAACTGTTATGGCGCCAAGCACCATACCTGTCACGCTGGTAATCAGCGCGGGAATCAGGATCGGTTTCCGAGGTCCGGATTTTTTTTCTTTTTTGGGTTTGGCAGCTTTTTTCTCTTCTTTTTTCTTTTCGGCAGGTTTTTCCTCTGCCGCAGGAGCGGGTGCGGCCGCTGCCGCTGGGGCTTCCTCGGTTTCTTCTGCTGCTTCAGGTTCGGCTTCTGCTTCAGCTTCAGCAGCTTCAGGTTCGGCGTCTTCGGCGGGTGCTTCTTCAGGAGTGGCCTCAGGTTCTGACCCTCCATCCTCCTTCATCTCCAGGTCGTCGATGGTGGAGAGGTCTTCAAAGAATGAATCGAGTTCGGAATCCCCTTCGTCCTCGTCGCCTTCCATGAAGGAATCAAGCTGATCACCGAAATCGTCTCCGAAATCGTCTAGTCCTTCCAGACCCTCTAAATTCTCGTCCGCCATAGCTTCCTTATTCAGCTCACAGGATTAAGCATCTCAGCGCTTTCCCCAAGTTGAACCAACTGGTTTTGCCCCATTTTGGTCCTTGAGCTGTTCATTTCTGATTCAATAAATGGATAAGAGATAACCCTGTTAAAGTCAAATTTTCCTCAATTGCCGCATCCGGCAAATATTCACTGATTTTTGTTGCATGTCCGCCGGTAATGATCACTTTCGGTTCGGGTTGGTTTCGTTCTTTCAAATCCTCTGTAATTTTCACCACCAAGGCCTCGATCATCGCGCAGTATCCGTTAAAGATTCCGGACTGCATGCTTTCGGTCGTGTTCTTCCCGATCAACTGTTCCGGTTTGTCCAGGTTGACCTGAAAGAGTTGGGCCGCCCTGGAATAGAGAGCCTCCGCTGAAATCAGCATTCCCGGACAGATCAATCCTCCCTCGAAGACTCCATCCGAACGGATCACATCAAATGTGGTGGCGGTCCCGCAATCGATCACAATCAGTGAAGTCCGATGCTGGTGATAGGCCGCAACCGCATTGGCGATCCTGTCATGGCCTACTTTCTCCGGAAAATCCGTTTCGATCCGGATGCCGAGCTTGAGCGCGTGATCGACGATCAGGGGCTTTTGACCGGTGATTCGTTTCAGCAGCTCAATAAAAACCCCGGTCAATTCCGGTACCACCGAAGCCACAACTCCACTTTCTGCAGTATCGAGGTCTCCATTAAATGCGAAAAGCATACCCCGCAAAAGCATCTCATATTCATCGACACTCTGGGGTGGTCCGGTATGAAGTCTGCGGCTGAAGAGAAAATTCCCGTCTTTGAAAAAGCCGATGACGATATTGGTATTTCCGATGTCGGCGGCGATCAGCATCAAACGTCTTTGGGATCGAGGATCAGGTCCCCGGAAAGATGAATATAAAGGCTTCCATCGTCCTTACGGATCCGGGGGAATCCTTCAGGAGTCAGATCCTCAAAGATTCCTTCTGCGGTGCTTCCATTCAAGCAACGTACCCGTTTCCCTGCAACGGAAGCCCGAGTCATCCATTCCTCTAGCAGGGGTTTACGTCCCTCTTTCCAAAATTCATCGAGGATGCCTTCCAATACTTCCAGCAGTTCCCGGAAAAGTTCTTCCCGACTGGTCAGTGATCCGGATTCCTCTTCCAGTGTTGTCAGGACCTTTCTCAGTTCTTCCGGGAATTCGGATTGATGCCGATTCCCAGGATGAGTATTGGATGAGGTATTGATTCGACATCGGTGGTTTCAACCAGAATCCCGCAGATTTTTCGGTTTCCCACCAGTACATCGTTCGGCCATTTCAGCCGGATTCCGCTGATTTTACGTTCCAGGACACGAGCTACGGCGATCCCGACGGGAAGAGCCACTCCCTGCAGTTTTGCCAGGGGGAGTTTGGGATGGATGACGGCCGAGAAAGTAAGATGGCGTCCGGGAAGAGAAACGTAGCTTCTGCCGAGCCGGCCTCTTCCCTGTTTCTGTGTTGCAGCAAGTACGACGCGCTTGGAATGAAGCAGGTGCTGCCGTTCCCGCATCAGGAAGGAATTGGTCGAATCGACTTCCTCCAACCGGAGGACCTGCCAGTTGCCAATGGTTTCCAGGGAAGAATCAGCGGAGTTGGAATTCATGGATGGTGATTGCGTATTCCCCGTTGTCATTTTTTTCCACCTTCCCGTTTTCATCCCGTTTTACCTCAACCACCGCACGAACTTCAGCCTTCACGTTTTCAATTTCTGTAACCAGATGAATATCATACCAGTTACTCCAGAGGATGAAATAATTGTTGTGGTAATCATTCAGATCTGACGTTGAAGGGTCGCTTCTCAATCGTGTTTTAATGTCGTTCATGGATTTGAACCCCGGGGCATCCTGGCTGAAATCGGGTTTCAACACGCTGGCGATGTCCGCTGCCCGATTCAGATACTGTTGTTCCTTGTCCGAGGCATTAACACCCGGGTTGGAAAATCGCTCCAGGAATTGCTGAATATCATCACCGTCGCCAAGATTGACGTTGATTCTTGGATCCCCAAAAGGCTGCCCTTCTTTTTTGCCTACGGGATACACAGTAAAATTCTGGTTCCAGCTGTTCTCTCCTGGTTTTTGGGAGTCAAAGGGGATCTGGAATTCGAAGTAGCCCTCTTCAAAAAGTTTGCTTTGCAGCAGCATGATTTCACTGAGTTTATCGAAAGCGGAGTCCTTGACTTCCCATTCCGTGTCATCGATTTGGATGTGTCCTTCTATATTGGAGTCGAAATAATCAATCTCAGCGTTTTTATCCGACCAGTCATAAATCGATGCATAAAGGGTCTGAATTGATTCTAAACTTAGATTTGCAGAACTTTGATTCTGGTTGGACTCAATTGATTGCGTCTTACTGTATCTGCTCAGAATATTCGTAAATTCATTTTTCAGGATTAAATCCTTGGCTTTTTCAGGTGCGATTTTTGAGTTGATGCGGTTTAAATTAAAGAGATGGTCGATGGGCCGGATGTAGGGAGTGTAAAAGCTGACATTTGGAAAACTTTGAGCAAGTCCGGGAAGCAGCAGTTGGATTCCTTCGATTTTTTCTGGTTTTGATGGGGTCAGAAGGCTGTACATCCTCAAAGAAGGAGGACTGATTTGGTCGAAGAAGTCTTTTTCACTGACCTCTCCATTAAGACCGCCCTGCAGACCGACGAGGGTCGCTTTGAACAGGGATTTGACGGCATTCCGGGCTTTGAAGGAAGCCTGAAAATTCCGGATGCCCCGGGTTTCGAGATGCGTGTCAAAAGAGAATTCGGTCATGTAAACCGCCAGCAAGGCGATGATGACCAGGGTGATGAGTAGGGCAATCCCCCTGGGTGCAGGGGGATCAGAATTCAGGTTACCGGTTTTGATAGGCAAGGGACGGTTTTGACGCCCGTTGAATTTGTTACCCTAATGAAGGCTCTGCTTCAGGGATTTAGCAGGGCCTTCGGACAATCAGGAACATCCGCTGGTTGCTCCGCAGGACGCACACTTGAGACAGGAGCCGTTGCGGACCATGGTGAACTGTCCGCAGGTTCCGCAGGGTTCTCCTTCGTATCCCTTCATCCGTGCTTCCTGAACCAGTTCGGTTTGGGACCGTGATGCCGTCGCATCGGCGAAGCTGATGCCTGAAACGGTCTCTTCAGAAGAATCCGAGAGGATGCTCATTCCACCGGAATCATTTGCGTGCATTGCATGATCTTCGCTGTCCGTGCTGATTGATGCCAGCGATGCGGTTGCTGTTGCAGAACCTTCTCCGGACATCTCCTCGAGATACGATCGGCTTTCTTCAGTGCTCATCGTACGCTCGGAAACCAAGCGTTCTTCATCATAGTCCGGAACCGGTTCCGGGGTCGAAAGGCTGCTTGCCTGGAGATCATCCTCGGAGACATGGGCCAGGTCATGGCGGCCAAGGTAGTTGATCGCGAGTTCCCTGAAAATGTAATCGATGATGGAGGTGCTCATCTTGATCGATTTGTTGCCCATCACCATTCCATTGGGCTCAAAGCGGGTGAAGACGAATGCCTCGACAAATTCTTCAAGGGGGACACCATGCTGGAGTCCCAGGGAAATTGCGATGGCAAAACAGTTCATCAGACTGCGGAACGCGGCGCCTTCCTTGTGCATGTCCACAAAAATTTCACCCAATGCACCGTCTTCATATTCTCCGGTCCTCAGGTACAGTTTATGACCGCCGATCAGGGCTTTTTGGGTGTAGCCGTTTCTGCGGAAGGGCATACGCCTGCGCTTGGCGATGTAGCGGTGGATGATCTTTTCTGCGACCTGGACGGCGGCAGGATGAGCAAGACTTTCCTGAAGTTCGTCTTCCTCCTCATCCCAAATATCCGTACTGGCACTCGTGTTCAAAGGTTGACTCAGTTTTGATCCGTCCCGGTAAAGGGCATTGCACTTCAGTCCGAGTTTCCAGGACATGCTGTAGCATTCCTTGATGTCATCGATGGATGCCTCAGCAGGAAGGTTGATGGTTTTTGAAATGGAACCCGAAATGAAAGGCTGGGCCGCGGCCATCATGTTGATATGTGCCTTGGCTGCAATAAACCGCTGTCCTTTCTTTCCGCATTTGTTCGCACAGTCAAACACACTGTAGTGATCCTGTTTCAGATGCGGGGCGCCTTCGATGGTCATCGTGCCGCAGATAAAATCATTGGCTGCCTCAATTTCCTTGTCGCTGAAACCAAGGTGCTTGAGGATGCTGAATTCGTAATCACTGAGTTGGTCTTCATCCAGCCGGAGGACTTCCTTGCAGAATTCATCGCCAAGGATCCAGCGGTTGAAGACAAAGCTGATGTCGAACGCAGTCGGAAGCTGCTCCTCGATTTTCTGCAGTACTTCATCAGTGAAACCTTTGTTCCTCAGGACTTCAGTGTTGATGCAGGGACTTCCCTCGAGGCGCCCGTGGCCCTTGACGTAGTTGACGATTTCATTGATCTGGGTTTCGCCGTAACCGAGTCGCTCCAATGCTGGTGGGATCGAATCGTTGATGATCTTGAAATATCCGCCGCCTGCGAGTTTCTTGAACTTGAGCCGGCTGTCTATTCCGAGAGGAGTGATGCTCAAATTTTCATATTCACTGTCGGAGACCCGGAAGGCGGCACGTCGGTGATTGCGTATCACCCGCATCATCGACTCCTTGTTTTCTTCATATCCTTCAAATGCCCCGAGTTCCTTTGCCATTTCCGCGGAAGTCGCATAAGAGGTCATGTGCATGATCGCGGTAATCGCTCCGCAAATGGAAAGCGCCTTCTTCGAATCGTAAGGAATGCCGTTGACCATTAGATAGGTTCCTAGGTTGGCATAACCCAGCCCGAGGGTACGGAAACGGTAGGACAGTTCCGCGATCCTGCGGCTTGGGAACTGTGCCATCAGAACGCTGATTTCAAGCACGATGGTCCAAAGCCTGACCGCATGCCTTAGTTTGGCAATATCCAGTTCTCCGGTTTCCGGATTCTCAAACTTGAGCAGATTCAGCGAAGCAAGATTGCATGCTGTATCATCCAGGAACATATACTCACTGCAGGGGTTGGAAGCCCGGATGGGACCGTCACTGGGGCAGGTATGCCATTCATTGATGGTGGTGTCAAACTGCAAACCGGGATCTGCGGATGACCAGGCAGAATAGGCGATTTGCTCCCATAAATCCCTGGCTTTGATCACCTGGCAGGATTCAGCTTCACGTTGTTGTTCCCGGGCCTTGACCCTTTCGGTACGCCAGTACAGAGGCCAGTCTGCGTCTTTTTCGACGGCATCCATGAAGGGATTGGTGACACGAACCGAATTGTTGGCGTTCTGACCGGAAACCGAACTGTAGGCTTCGGAGTTCCAATCGGTGTCATATTCATCGAAATCCACATCAACATAACCCTGCTTGGCAAGGTGAATGATGCGCTCTACATAGTTGTAGGGGACCTGGGACTTCCGGGCTTTTTTAATGACCCGCTTCAGTTCAAGGTTCTTTTTCGGGTCAAAGCGGTCATCGGCTGGTTCCCATTCCCGGATGGCGGCAAATAATGCAGTGATGATCTCCCGGATTTTCTTGGAGCCCGCTACCAAGGCAGCGACTTTCTGTTCTTCACGGACCTTCCAGCTAACGAATTTTTCGATATCCGGATGATCGATATCGAGGCAGACCATTTTGGCCGCACGACGGGTGGTTCCTCCGGATTTGATGGATCCTGCAGCCGTGTCCCCGATTTTGAGAAACGACATTACACCGGATGAGACACCGCCTCCGGAAAGCGGTTCCATTCCTCCGCGAAGATCAGAAAAATTTGAACCGGTCCCTGATCCATATTTAAAAAGTCTGGCTTCC
>LNZD02000236.1 GCA_001469005.2 SAR324 cluster bacterium lautmerah10 | reverse complement strand
TCTTCAACATCCTCTTTTGCTTCAGCAGTCTTTCTCCGCTCTTCGACCCGATCCTTGACCTGAAAGACATGGTCACTGTAATGCCTGAGCAGGGGCTGCAGTCCGCCTACCTGATGCTTCAAACTTTCCGATTGTTTTTCCAATTCGGACATCACCGGGGCAACCTGCTTACGCCAGTTTTCTGAAAATTCAACAAGCTTCCCCAAATGCTCATGGACCGCCTCATCCATGGTTTCCTCTCCGGGACGGACGTGGAGGTTCGGCAACAGGTCTTCCAGGCAATATTCCTCAACGCTGAGCAAAAGGTCTTCTTCACCCTTTCGAAGGGTTGAGGAGAGCAACATCACCGGAATCACCCCGACGAGAGCAAGAAAAGTTGTGTTGAATGCCACCGAAAGCCCCTGGGTCACTCCGCTCAGGGCGGATCGCATTTGGGTGCTCAATTCCGAGGTTTCCACCCCTCGGATGAATTGGGAAAACTCGCCGATCGACTGCCCGATTCCAAAAACGGTACCGATGAATCCGAGGATCGGAATTGCCCAGATGAAGACATTGATCAGGGTGTATCCGGTCTGCATCCGGTTGTGATCAATTTCTGCCTGATAGTTGAGGATGGTGTTGATTTCCTCTTTCTTGGGAACAGCCCTGAGGTAATAGAGGATCCGCCGGATTCTGCGGAAGATGACACTGTTCTGGAATTTTTTTACTTTCTTCGCTTCAAGAAACTGAGAGATTTCGATGATTCGTTTTTCCACATCCCGAACGTAGATGCCTTCGCTTAGCGATTCGTGAAGTTCATGGTCACGAAAAGAGGTGTAGGCCCGTTGCTGCTGGCGGTGTCTGATGAATTTGAAAAAAATCAGAAATAGCGACCACAGGGTGAGGGTGAAGATCAGTTCCGAAATCCTTCCTGAAAAAAGCTGGATCAGGTATTCGCTCCGGGTAACCGGCATGGGGAAAATAAGGTAGAAGACTGCACTGGAGAGCAGTGCCAGAATCAGGGCTTTGAAGATTTCGAAGTACTCGATCCCGGGTTTTTCTGCGAGGTAGGTCGCGCAGCTTTGGCAGTACACCGCGGCTTCAGAATTGAAGGAACCGCATTTAAGGCATTTCATGGAATATTTCAGACCGTCAAGGTGGGAAAAGATTAGGACAATCTAGAAAAACAGCCTCCTACAATCAAGTGGAATGAGGCCTTGAAAGCAAGGCCGTTTGGTTGACTGAAGGGTTTTGAAACCCTAGAATGACAGGGTTTCATTTCCAAAATAAATAATGCAGCAGTCGCACATCAAATCCGAGATCCGAAACTGGACCCGACTCGAATTACGCCAGTGGCTCGAGAAGCAGTCGGAACAGGATTCAAAGATCCAACCCTACCGCGCTGACCAGATTTTCTACTGGCTTTACCGCAGGAAGGTAAAGGATTTTTCAGAAATGGCGAACATTGGGAAACCAACCCGGAATCTGCTGGAAAAGCATTTCCGCATCGGCACTCTGAAGCGGGATCAGGTTCAACGTTCGCGGGACGGTTCGCTCAAATACCGGCTGATGTTGGAAGATGACAAGGCCGTTGAAACGGTTCTGATGCCCCATGCCGATCATCACACGGTCTGTATTTCATCCCAGGTCGGCTGCGGAATGGGCTGTGATTTCTGCATGACAGGGAAGATGGGGCTGATCCGCAACCTCGAGGTTTCAGAAATCGTGAACCAGGTTCTGGAAGCCTGGCAGGATCTCCCGGAAGGTGCCAACCTGCGCAACATCGTCTTCATGGGGATGGGAGAACCCTTTCACAACTACCAGAATGTGATGCGGGCTCTTGAGATTTTCACGGACGTTCATGGATTCAATTATTCCCATCGCCGGATCACCGTCTCCACTTCCGGGCTGATTCCGAAAATACGACGATTCGGCAAAGAACAGATCAAAGCGAACCTTGCTGTCTCCCTCAACGGGGTGAACGATTCAGTCCGTTCCGCCCTGATGCCGGTGAATAAAGCCTACAATCTTGAAAAACTGGTTCAAGCCTGCCGGGAATATCCCCTGGAATCCCGCAAACGCATCACTTTTGAGTACATCCTCATCCGGAACCTGACCGACTCCCTGGAAGATGCAAAAGGGCTGATCCGTCTGCTCCACGGAGTGAAGTTCAAAGTCAACCTGATCCCCTTCAACGAAACTCCTGGGGGTCCTTATCAACGTCCGGAATGGCCCAGCATCGATGCCTTCCAGCAATACCTTCTGGACCGGGGAGTTCTGGCGACCTTAAGAATTTCCAAGGGACAGGACATTGCAGGCGCGTGCGGACAACTGGTGGTCCAGGAAACAGTCCCAGCCTGAAAATCTTGGGAAAAATTAAATCGGTGGCGGAGGTGTTTGCTGATCAGGGCTGATCTTTTTTTTGCTCAAGCTTGCGGACACGCTCAAAGAGTTCCCCGAGACGGTTGATCAGGGACTGGATCTTGCGCCACTCTGAGAGGGGCCTCGACGGCATACCTCCCAGCAGTTCATGATCCTTGGTGTTGGCAGTGATCACCCCTCTTGCGGCAAGAGTCACGTTGGAGCCGACCCGGACATTGTCCCTGACTCCGGTTTGCCCTCCGAGGATCAGATGATCCCCGGCCTGGGCGCTTCCGCCGATCGCTGTCTGCGCAGAAATCAATGCCTGTTCGCCGATCGTGACGTTGTGGGCAACCTGAACCTGGTTGTCGATTTTGCTGCCTCGTCCGATCACCGTTCTGGTGAAACGGGCACGGTCGATGGTCGTTCCTGCCCCGATTTCAACATCATCTTCAAGCACCACAATGCCGATCTGGGGGATTTTGAGGTTGATCCCCTCGCGCTGGTAGTAGCCATGGCCATCGGCTCCGATCACCGCATTGGACTGGATGATGACCCGGTTCCCGATCAGGCATCGGTCCTGGATCACCGCATTGGGAAAGATTTCACAGTCATTTCCAATGCACGCCTGATCGAGAATGACGACCCCGGCATGAATCCGGCTTCGCTCCCCGATCTTGACTCCGTTTCCGATCACAACGTTGGGACCAACGCTGACCCCGTCAGCCAGTTCGGCGTCATCTGCGATGATCGCACTTGGATGGGTGCCGCTTGCAGGGATCAGAGGAGGATGAAGCAGGCGGGTCGCTTTGACATGCATGTCGAGGGGATCCTCGGCAAAAATCAAATTCCCCGTTCTCGGTTCATAGTTTAGGGGAACAATCAGTGCGGTTTCCTTCCCGACGTTCTCTTCCGGAGCTTTTCTCAGGCTGCGGTCCAGTTCTGCTGGAACCGGAACATTGCCAATTCCTCCTGATCCGGTGACATACGCAAGTCCACCTTTTTGAAGGGAGTCCAGTCCGCATGAACAGGTCAGCTTCAAATCAGCCTGCCCCTGAAATTCAGCTCCGAGTTTCGCCGCAAGCTCTTCGAGGGTCAATCCTGGCTTTTGATTTTTCAAAAAGGCTCCATCACGATTTCGTTGTCCAGGGGCCTGACCTTGACCGGGGTTCCGGCGGGCATTGCAGGAGAATGAGGATCGATCCAAATCAGGGCATTTGCCTCGACCAGCGAGGAAATGCTGTGGGAACCCTGGAAAGGAAGAGGACGCACCCGGTATTCTTTGCCCTGGGCGTTGAGTTGGCCGCGCATCAGATGCAGACGGCTGATTCCCGGAGGAACCGCATCACTGAGACGTGCTTCGACCCAATCCTTTTCCAGCAGACGGCATCCACGCATCCGCCTCAGGGCGGGAAGAGTGAATTCCATGAAGATGACATACGAGGATGCCGGGTTGCCGGGAAGTCCGAAAATCAGAGACTTCTCAAGCTTACCGAAAAAAAGAGGTTTCCCGGGTTTGACGCTGACCTTCCAGAAAATTTCCTCAACACCGAGTTCCTTGAGCAGAGGCTTAGCGAAATCATGATCCCCCACCGACATGCCTCCGGAAATGAGAATCACATCCGAATCCATGGCTGCCTCAAACTCTGCTTTGAGTTTGAGGGGATCGTCCGGCACCATCAGCACCCGGTCCACATCACAGCCTGCTTCACGAACCAGGCCTTCCAACATGAAACGGTTCGATTCCCGGATCTGTCCCGGCTCAGGCTGACGGTCCACATCCACGAGTTCGTTGCCCGTCGAAATGATGCTCACCGAAGGTTTCCCAAAGACAGGAACCTGGGCATGTCCGAATGTCGCCAGTAACGCCAGTTGTGCCGAACCGATTTCAATCCCGGAAGGAAGCATCATTTTGCCTTCGGCGATGTCTTCTCCCTGAAATCGGACATTTTCCTGTGGAGCAATAGGCTGTTGAAAAATCACCTCATCGCCATCCAACTCCACATCTTCCTTCATCACGATTGCATCGGCTGAATCCGGAACCGGTGCGCCGGTGGCGATCTGCACACAGCATCCTTGATCCAGTTCGATCAGTTCCGGAACTCCGGCATAGAGGTAACCGAGATTCTTCAGCCGAGTCCGGGCTGAACCGGAAGACTGCTCGAGATCCTTGCTGCGAACCGCATAGCCGTCCACTGCGGAGTTGTTAAACAGGGGCATCGGATGTGACGCGATGATATCCCCGGCCAGGGCAAATCCCCTACTTTGACTCAGCAGCCGATTTTCGATCTCAAGCGGTTGAACGTTTTCAAGAATCAGTTGCTTGCCGCTTTCGTAACTGAGCATATGGACTTTAGGGATTCAGCGCCGATGGGTTTCCAGATAAAGCCCGACCTGGTCACGTCCTTCAGGATTTCCGACCCATTCTCCGAATCCGGTATGGTTCAGTTCCTGGAGAAGTTCCTGCCACTCACTCTCTCCCCAGGAATGGTGACTGCGAAGCCAACTGTTGAGTTCACGTTTGGGGAAGCGGATTTTCTTTTTGCTTTTCATCTCTCTCTGTTGTTCGGGGGTACAAATGATTGCATGAGCCAACATTTTACTGAAATCTGAGAAATGGAAAAGCCCCAGATTGGATTTTCATCTGCCCTGACATCGGTTGTACTCTCTTTTCCCAGGTGTTAAAATCTTTATCAACATGCATTTTTAGAGTCATGAATATGGAAGAACGTCCCTCTCAGGTCATCGAGGAATATCTGCTGGTGCTCTATAAACTCCAGCGTGACGGTGAAAAGGCCAAGTCGGTGACTTTGGCCAACAGTCTTGATACCAGCGCTCCGACCGTTCACGCGACTGTGGGGCGGATGCAGCGGGATGGGTTGATCAAAGTCAACCGTTCCAAAGAAATCCAGTTGACCCAGTTGGGGTTTGAAATGGCGGAAAACATCGCCTACCGCCATAACCTTGCTGAAGATTTTCTCTGCAACACCCTCGGCATCCCCTGGTTTGAAGTGCATAAACATGCACACCAACTGGAACATGCGATGACTCCTTTGGGGACAATCACTTCCTGAAAACAGCTTTACCCTGGATCAGGCTCAAGCCGGAAGCAGTATCGAGGTCGCAATGATCGGTGAAGACCTTGAAGATTCCGTGGAACTGATGCGGGTTCTGCAAAATCAGCAAATGATGCCAGGACACAAACACACAATCCTGGAACGCTCTGAAGTGATGCAGTCCATAACCCTCGACAACGGAAACGGTCCCTCGGTGCTTCCGATGCACGTGGCTCAAAAAATCATCGTCATTCCCTCCCCTGCTCTTGTTTAAAGAGCGATTGACAATTCTTCAGCAAGCAGGCAATTTAGTATATATTAAAATAATCATTAGCTTTAGCTAAATTCTCCTTCCCGTTTTTTATCCTGATCGCATCCTGTGAGGATCAATTCGTTGAATTTCTTTGCCCTGCTGCTGGTGGGAGTTTTTGCGATTCCTGCTTTCAGTCTTTTTTCCCTGGCTCTCGATTCTGAAGCAGAAGTCTGGGGGCATCTCAGTTCAACGGTACTTCCGGTTTATCTGGGTAACAGTTTGATTCTGCTGCTGGGTGTTGGAATCGGGACACTGGTTTTGGGAGTAGTAAGCGGTTTCCTGACGGCACTTTACGAATTTCCAGGCCGACGCTGGTTGGAATGGATGCTGATGCTGCCGATGGCGATGCCAGCCTATATTTTGGCAATGGTTTACCTGGAACTACTTGATTATTCTGGTCCGCTGCAATCCGCACTTCGAGATTTTTTTGGCTGGAAAACTCCTTCCGATTACTGGTTCCCTGAGGTTGCTTCCATTGGAGGTGCGGTCCTGATGCTCAGTCTGGTGCTTTACCCCTACGTCTATCTGCTTTCCCGAAATGCTTTTCAGCAGCAGTCACCGGCGTTCACGGAAGCAGGTCGTATCCTCGGGGACCGGACGCGTTACGGTTTTTGGAAAATCGCATTGCCGATGGCACGTCCTGCGGTGGCCGTGGGAGTCAGCCTCGCATTGATGGAAACCCTGGCCGATTTCGGCACCGTCCAGCTTTTTTCGGTGCCTACTTTCACCACCGGGATTTATCACCTCTGGTTCGGTACTGCCAATGCCCCGGCAGCCGCACAGCTTTCTCTTTCTCTGCTCGGATTCGTCGGATTGCTGATCGCCCTGGAGCGTTTTTCCAGAAAACAGCAACGGTCCCATGGAAATGCCTCATCTCTTAAACGTTCCAAACGGAGGGCATTGCCCCAGCATTATGTTTTTTTGGCACAGGCGTTTTGTGTGATTCCTGTTTTGTTGGGATTCCTGCTTCCAGGCTGGATGCTGCTCCAATGGAGTTGGCAGAGTCTACCTGGATGGGACTCCATGCGTTTTTTAAGCGATGCCTCCCACAGTCTGCTGTTGGCAGGGGTGACCTCTTTTTTCGCACTTGCCCTGGCCATGCTTCTCAATTTCGGCATACGCCAGCCCAAGCAAAGACTTTTAAAAGGCGCATTTCGGCTGGCGGGTTTGGGATACGCTTTTCCGGGACCAGTGATCGCATTGGGAGTATTGATGCCATTGTCATGGTTCGACCAGCAACTCAACCAATGGTTTTTTGATGCTGGGAACAGCCCAAACTATTGGCTGAGCGGGACCATTTTTATTTTGATTTATGCCTACCTGATCCGCTTTCTGGCGCTGGCTTTGGGCTCTGTGGAAAGCGGAATGGCCAACATCACTCCGGCCATCGGGGATTCAGGGAGGATGCTTGGCAGCCCGCAGGGGAAAATCATGCGTGACCTGTACCTTCCGATGCTGAAGGGAAGTCTCTGGACCGGGGCACTGCTGGTATTTGTGGATGTGATGAAGGAACTGCCTGCGACGCTGATGCTTCAGCCCTTTAACGTCAGCACTCTGGCGACCCGGGCGTTTGCCTATGCATCCGAGGAAATGCTGAAACAGGCTGCACCATGGTGCGTGGCAATTGTGCTCACCGGGTTGCTTCCCGTGATCCTGCTTAATCGCAAACTGCGCTCCAGTGCTGTTCCCCAGGAAACTTCCCACCGCTTGATGCCCGTTTCAACAGAAACCCATCTGCAACCCGCATGACCACGAAAAACGAATCCCCCCTGATCCATTGCGAGGGCTTAAGCAAGGCTTATGAATCCATCGAGGCCGTTACCGGGGTGGGATTCGAACTTGAAGAATCCGAATCGGCGTCGATTTTAGGGCCTTCGGGTTGTGGAAAATCAACTCTGCTCAGACTGATTGCCGGATTGGAAAACCCCGATCGTGGCACAGTCTCGCTTTTTGGTTCCGAAATCAGCAGTCCCAGACGGATGCTTCCTCCGGAAAAGCGCCGATTCGGCATGGTTTTCCAGGATTTCGCCCTTTTTCCTCATATGAGTGTGAGCGCAAATATCGCATACGGTGTACGCGGCTCGAAAGCTGAAAAACAGTCCCGGGTCGCAGAACTACTGGAACTGATCAATCTCCCGCACCTCGCCGGACAGATGCCTCACCAACTCAGCGGGGGGGAACAGCAACGGGTTGCGGTGGCACGTTCACTGGCTCCACGACCGAGGCTGATTCTTTTGGATGAACCCTTCAGCAACCTCGATTACCAGCTTCGGGTGCAGTTGCGTCGTGATATCCGGGACCTTCTCCGTCAGCAGGGGGTTGCTTCGCTGTTGGTCACCCACGATCAGAATGAAGCGATCACTTTTTCGGAAAGAATGCTCCTGATGAACGGGGGGATGCTGATACAAAACGGGAACCCCTCGGAAATCTACCGTTATCCCAAAACCCTCTGGGCTGCACGCTTCGTGGGTGAAGCCAATCTGCTTGAAGTACATCATACGGACGGAGACAACCGAACCCCGCTCGGAATATTGAACTTTGCAAAAGGAAGCACGGGAAATGCGGTAACCGTCATGATCCGTCCTGAAGAACTGCACCTGCTTCCTCCTGATAAAGACATGACCGGAGGCAGCATCGTTTCCATCGAATTTGCCGGTCCGGTTCAAAATCTCACCGTGCGCCTCGATAGCGGAGAAGAATTACGGGTCAGTACCAGCCCCAAGAGGATCTGGACCGAAGGTGAAAGCGTTTCGGTCGTACCGGAGCATTTTCAGTGCTATGATGCATCCGGACAGCGTCTTGATGATGAAGCAAGCCTGAATCCTGTTTCTTCCAGCTCCAGCTGAATTTTCAAAAATAGTTACAATTCCTTATGCGCATCGAAGAAATCCGCGTCAGAAAAGCAGGAATTCAGTCTTCAATCCGTAACGCTGTCATTTCCTTTTCGGAAATGACCCTTTCCGTAGTGCGAATCCGTTTCGACCATGGAGGGAAAACCGTGGATGGTTATGGATTTTGTTCCAATGGCCGATACGCGCAGAATGAAATCATCGAACAACGTTTTGTCCCAAGAATCCTCGCCTCCAATCCAGACCATCTGCTTGACGAATCCGGGCTGCCCGATCCTCTCAAAATCTGGGATGCTTTCATGCAGAATGAAAAACCGGGCGGGCATGGAGACCGGGCGGTGGCAGCAGGAGCATTGGACATGGCCGTTTGGGACGGAGTCGCAAAACTCGCAGAAAAACCCCTTTGGCAGCTTCTTTCTGAACGTTTCAATGCGGGACAGTCGGACGAGGAGGTGCTCGTCTATCCCGGAGGAGGCTATTATTACCCGGGAAAAGAAATCTCCGGCCTTCAGGAAGAATTCAAAAGATACCTCGACCAGGGATACCGTTATCTTAAGATGAAAATCGGAGGAGAAGTTCTCTCCACCGATATGCGCCGCATCGAAGGGGCCATTGAAGTCATGGAAGGACCAGGCTTCCTGGCAGTGGATGCTAATGCCCGATTCGATCTTGAAACTGCGCTCGCATATGGACGTGAAATGGAATCCCTGGGACTTTTCTGGTATGAGGAACCCCTCGATCCAGAAGATTTCCTGGGACATTCTATCC
>LNZD02000235.1 GCA_001469005.2 SAR324 cluster bacterium lautmerah10 | reverse complement strand
ATCTTAACCTTCTAGTCATGGAACATTGCATTCCAGATAATTTGGAAGAATGGAGTACTGTTTTTCATTAAATATTGAATTATTAACCCTTTTGCCAATTTTTTCTAAGATTAAGGCTTCACTGCAAGGAGAAATGATACTGTTTTTTAAACAGTAGTTAACTTCGATTGTTCTTTGGAATTCTATTTTAAGACTAAATTAACGAAATCATCTAAATTTATTTTAGGTACTACTATCTAAATAGAGACAGTACTTAGATTATTTCTCATCAATTGGGATTTCGATTCATGATTCCGTTTATGATATAAATTATTCTAATGGTTTATTAAATTTTTTGATCAGATAGTTATAATCTGTTTTGACAAATTTTAGTAACTATTATGTTTAATTTAATATAAATGGTTTTATCATGAATCATTGTTGATTTATCTCATTTATTTTATATGTAACCTTTTTTTCAATACTTAGATCTTTGAATTTTTATTCTGTTCATTGTTTTTACCTCATGTACTGAAGAATACATGTTGGTTGTTTTTATATATATAGCGTTGCCTGTGAAATAATGGATGACTGGTTTACTATAGGGTTTATTCATCTAAACTGGCAATAATGTTTTTGTCATAAAATAGACATTTCTATTTCTCGTGAGTTGATTTATCAATATTGTTTACGATTTGTTGATCTTATTTTTGCGTTAGGAGGGAGACTATAAATATATCAATACATACTGTCTTAAAAATATTTTAATTTGGAATAAATATTTATGTCTAATCATCAAGAAAATCAAATACCTAAACGTGATAATTCTAAAAGCAACTTTGAACTTTTGAGTAAAATGCGTCTTAGGATAAAAGAAAAAAACAGACTTGGGGAAACTGAAACAAATAAAAATGACCAACTGGAATTCAAGAAAGCGATCAACTTTCTTGAAGAAATTGAAGAGGAATCTAAATTTGCTAGAAAACGGTCTTTACAGACATCCGTTTCAAGAGGGTTGAATCGATTACTGTTGGAGAGGAACCTTGGAAAGTTGAAGATTGATCTGGGTGAAAAATGGACATTGGAATCTAATAATGAATCTCTTCGCACAGATTCTTCAGGAAAACTGGACCCTAAAGCGGAAGCAGATGAAAAGCGGAAATTGAAAAAAGCAGAAGAGGCGATGCATCGTCTCTTGGCTTTGAACGAATGTTGAAATGAAAATCAGTGACGTTGGCTTCTTAAATCAAGAATAATCATTGATTTATTGTCATAAATAATAGTTCTTTCAGACAACTTAATTTCTATAAGTATTTGGGATGGGATTTTTGGATTTCCATTTCAAATATTTTCTAGCGTCTTTTCGGAATGAGGTTCCGGAAAACGAATTGGAAATGATCGGAGACTAGGTCCATGGATGGGCATGCTTGAAAAATCTGACCAGGAAGGAAGTTTTTTCTAGTTCGTGTTGGATCATTTTCGGGGGATGCGGAATGGCTTTGAGTCATTGCATCTTACCAATCCGACGTGCATCAGTTGGACTGTGAGCACGTGGGGCCAAGGAGGGACTACACCAGGAGGTGTGGCAAGCCCCCACAGGACGGAATAGACAGGGTGTCATCCGTCGACAGTCAAATCATATCCCATGAGGGATTAATTTATATCATTCAAGGAGAATGTTATGTCGCTCAAAATAAACAGTAATGTAGGATCATTGATCACTCACCGTCATCTTCAGAAAAATTCAGATGACCTTTCCAAATCATTGGAAAAACTGGCTTCAGGTTTAAAGCTCAATCGAGCATCTGATGGTCCGGCAAATCTTGTAATCGCTGAAAACATGCGTGCTCAAAACGCGGGTTTGAAGCAGGCCATTGATAATAATGAAGTGGCTGTTTCATTGGTACAAACTGCAGAAGGTGCTTTGAATGAAGTAGCAAACACGTTGATCGCCATACGCCAGAGAGCGGTTGCATCCGCCAACGAAGGTGTCAATGACGAAGCGATGCTGGCAGCAAATCAGCAGGAAATTGAGAATGCCCTCAGTTCCATCGACATCGTTGCTACAAGCACTCAATTCGGTAGAAAGAAACTGCTCGATGGCAGCGGTTCTTCTTCAGCCACCGCGACCGGAACAGGGCTGGAATTTGTTTCCGTCTCCGGTGGTGCAAAGAAATCCGGTCCTGAGGGTTACGATGTCGTTATCTTCCAAGAAGGAAAACAGGCCAATTTTGGTGGAGGTACAGCTCTCAGTCAGGGAATGATCGATGCCGGGGAGGAATTGACCATTCAGGAAGGGGGAAGAACCGCCAGCTTGAAATTGGACAACACCTATACGGTTGAATCAGCCATCAAAAAACTGAATGACATCGCCGAGAAAAACGGACTTGAAGTCACTGTGGAAAATAATGGGGGATCCATTGGGGTCACTCATAATAAATACGGTTCAGAATATTCTTTTCTCCTCAGAAGTACAACTCCAGGGGTACTGAGCAAAGGAACAGGTGATCCCAGTATCATCAAAAACGGTTCTGATGTGAGTGGTTTGATCAATGGAGAGAGTGCCATTGGACGCGGACAAGATCTGACAGGACGAAGGGGTAACGCTACCACGGAAGGGTTGACCGTTCGCTGGAAAGGTGCGGAAGGGGTTGCCATCGCAGGGAAACCCTCTGGCACGCAGGTTGGTAAAATCAGTATCCGTGAAGGATTTCGCTTCCAGGTAGGCGCCAATCCTGATCAGGCCGTATCCGTTGCCATGGGGAACATGAGTTCGAGCCAGCTTGCAAGAGGGGTTAAAAATGAAAGCGGTTTTCAATCCCTGGCGGATTTGGATGTTCGAACCACGTCCGGAGCAAATGATGCGATCAGGATTGTCGATGAGGCTATTTCTCAGGTCGCCATCACCCGAGGCTCCCTTGGTGCCTTCCAAAGAAACACTTTGGAAAGTAACCTGACCAGTCTTCGGATTGCTTCGGAAAACATGACTTCCGCGGAATCCACCATCCGTGATGCTGATATGGCAAAAGAACTGGCAACGTTCACGCGTAACCAGATCATGACCCAGTCTGCGATGGCGCAACTGGCCCAGGCCAATGCAATGCCGCAGAACGTTCTAAGGTTATTGGCAAACCAGTAAGCCCGATCTTTTTGAACTGATTCCTTCCCAGGAAACGGCTTTTTTTCCTGGGGAAGAATATCTCATGAATAGGTTATTTTATGGATAATATGAGTTAAGGAAGAGGGCTTATGATGCGGATAAAACACAATCCCGCGTCTGCCAGCACCTTGAGGCATTTAGCTGAAGCACAGCAGGAACTGAGTCAGTCTTTGAACCGGATGGCATCCGGTCAAAGGATCAATCGCGCAGCGGATGATCCTTCAGGACTGGCCGTTTCAGAAAAACTCCGAGCTGAAATTGCTTCGGTCAAACAAGCCATCGACAATACTGCGGTTTCCGTGACAATGGTTCAAACCGCAGAAGGAGCTCTGGGTGAGGTCAGCAACCTTTTACTGGGTTTACGCCAGTTGGCGGTTGCAGCAGCCAACTCCGCTGTCAATGATTATGATGCCTTAACGGCTCTGCAGAATGAGATCCGGACTTCGCTGGAAAGCATCGACCGGGTCACCCGCCATACCCGTTTTGGCAGCAAACCGCTGTTGGACGGCAGCCAGGGAACTGCAGGTGTGGGAAATAATGACAATGTCGTTTTCATGGGAGCCAGTGCCAAAACTCGTGCGTCTCCGGTTGAGGGATACATGATGGAAGTCACGAGGTTACCCGAAAAAGCAACATTCATTGCAGATCTTGATGATGATATCGCAGAAGGACTCAGGATCAGCTTGGAAGAAGAGGATGGAAACCTCAAACCCCCGAATCCGGGACGGCTGTTAATTTCATGAGCCGTCTAGAAAAGGCGATCGGAGATGGGCATCTCAATTTGGACGTCAGCTATGACGAAGAAGAGTCCCAACTGAAAATCAGCCATAGGGAATATGGCCTGACCAAGGGGTTCTCCATCACCAGTTTCAAGGATGGTGCACTCACGGATGAGATCGGTGTCCCCCATCTCAAGCTTGGATTGGACATCGAAGGCAAACTAGGTGGTGAAAGTGCTGACGGTGACGGACTCGTCCTGAAGGGCCATTCAGACAATTACATGACCGCGGATCTCAGGGTTGCCTACATGGGCAAACAGACCGGTGAAGTCGGGAAAGTGATTGTTGCCCAGAACGCGATGCAATTTCAGATTGGGACTCATCCCGGGGACCAAGTCGGTGTTGCCATCGACAGTACCCATTCGACCCGTTTGGGCCGAGGGATTGACAACCAAAGCGGCTTTAACAGTCTTGCCGAAGTGAATGTGTTCACGCCTCAAGCAGCGGAGGACACCATTCGGCTCGTCGATGAGGCCAATGACCAACTACTTTCGCTCAGAGGGAAACTGGGCGCAGTGCAGAAGCATGCACTGGAAAGCAATATGGCGACTTTAAGGATCACACAGGAAAACCTGATTGCTGCGGAATCGGTGATTCGGGATTCCGATCTTGCCGAAGAAGTGGCCAACTATACCAAACACCTGATCCTGACCGAAGCCGCGGCCGCAGCATCGGCCCAGACCAATCGAATGGATCCGGATGTACTGAGGCTTCTGATCAATCACAGGTGAATGCTCTTGATCAGGGAATGAACTTTGATGACACCATCGCGGCCATTGCCACGGCCATGCAGCCCGCAGGGCTGGGCGTAATCAGGGTCAGTGGCAGGGATGCCGCGAATTGCGTCAAATCCCTATTTGTGGATGATTCCGGGAAATCCGGAATTCTCCATATTCCCGAACGCCAGTTGGTTCACGGCTGGATCCAGGATCAGGATCAGGTTTTGGATGAGGTCCTGCTGACATGGATGAAGGGTCCGAGATCCTACACCACCGAGGATGTGGTGGAAATTCATGGTCACGGCAGTGTTCTGGGGCTTCAATCGATCCTTTCCCTGATCCTCTCTCATGGAGCACGCCTGGCCCGTCCAGGGGAATTCACCGAACGCGCGTTTCTCGGGGGGAGACTCGATTTAACACGGGTCGAGGCGGTTTCAGATCTGATTCAGGCAAATTCCAACCTCGCCTTAAAACAGGCAGCACAACAACTCCGGGGCAGGCTTTACCATCAGATTGAGGAATTCCGCAATCGATTGGTGGATATTGCATCGATTCTGGAAGCAGTCATCGAATTTCCTGAAGAAGGTGTCGATTTTGGCAACCGAAATGAATGTATTGCAAAACTGGAACAGCTCTATTTGGAAGTGGAGCAAATGCGGCCTGGCTTACCGCTTGACGGACACTGCAGGGATTCGAGAGTCCGATGACCCTGTTGAAAGCGAAGGCATTGAGCGTTCCAGAAAGGTCTGGCAGGAAGCAGATCTGACCTTGCTCCTTTTCGACGCCTCGAATGCATTAAATGAAGAAGACCAGACTCTCTTGAAACAATGTGATCCTAGGAAAACTCTGGTGGTGGCGAACAAAATGGACCTTTGCCTGAAAAAACAACCTTCATGGCTTGAACACCTGAAAGGTTTTGAATGGCAGCCGATTTCTGCAAAAATGAACACGGGCATTGAGGATTTAAAACAAAACATCCACCTTCACTGTGGTTCCGGAATTGAACACCAGACCGAAGAAATCTGGTTGACCAACCTGAGGCAGCAGGAAGCCGGAGAAAGGGCACTTGCGGCACTGAAACGAGCCTTGACTGGAATGAAGGAATACGAGGGTGAGGAACTGGTTGCAGTGGATCTTCGTTCCGCACTCAATGCTTTTGGAGAAATCGTCGGAGAAACCACTTCTGAAGATCTGCTTACCCGTATTTTTTCAGAGTTCTGCATTGGCAAATGAAACCCTCCATCAAAGTGACCGTCTTGCACTACTCCAAAGGCGTGAAGAACTTTTTCGAGCACTGCTCGAACTTTCCCAACGCCAGTTTGCTGAAAAAGAAACCAGGGAATGGGACTGGCTGCTTGAGCGTAAACAGGAATGCATCGATGAACTCGTTCAACTCGATGAACTGGAAAACCAATGGACTGAACTTCATGCCTTGGAATTCAGTCCGGAGGAACTCCAGATCGTGGAAAATCTTGAATCACTCCTGAAACGAATCCGCGAATCCGAGGAAGCATTTGAAACCAACATGAATCATGAAAAACAGCTTCTTTCTAAAGAAATGAACCAATTACGGCAGCAGGTGAATTATTCGGCGGGAATGAAAAATACTGCTCCCGGAAGGACCAAAAAAGTATTCTGATGAAATCATTGAAGGTACCGGATGTCTCCATTTCAGGCTGAATCATTACTGACCGAATTCCTGCTGGCACAAGGGAATTTTGCCGAAGAAGCACCTTCCGAACTGCTCCGTTTGTCCCAGGATGCGCGAAACAGTGCCAAGGAACGGGGAGTCCGATCTACCCCTCCTCCCAAACCCGGATGGGTGAACCCCGGCCAGATCCTTCAATGGGTTGAGGACCGAAGTCCTCAGGATCCTGTCATCGATTATGAAAAACAACGAAGAGCCGCCAGGTTCGTCAGCCATGCGAGGATTCCGGGAAATCCTCTTCCTCCTTTTCATCGTGTCAAAGATCATATCGCTGCTTTTCGTAAAAAAGAGCCGGGAGCCGTTTCCCCGGAGCCCATTTCAAAACCCAGACCCCGACCTACTGTAAAACCTCCCCAGACTGAAACTCCGAAGCAGCCGCCACCAAAAACCGAGGAAGAAATCGAACCCGTTTTGATGATCGAACCCGAGGGTTTGGATGAAACCTTGCTGGAACCTTTGGAACTGGATGAGGAGGGGTCGGTTGAGGAAGAAGTCCAATTAGCGGTTCCAAAAGAATCTAAATCCGAAGAAACTCCGCAGGAAGCAAAATCCGACCTGAAGTCCGGCGCTGAAAAGAGTGGAGACCCAGTTGAGGAAGAGGAGGAGTTAGAAGAAAAGCCAGTTAAGAAAAAAGCCCAACCGACAACAGCACAGTTGCTCGATTTTGACGATGAGGAAGAAGAAGAGTTTGATGATGAGGACGGACTCAGTGCAGAAGAAACCGACGAAACCGATGTTGTCTTCGGAACCGGTCCCATCACCCAGGCGTCGATGATCAAGTTCATGCACCAGTATCCTGACAGCGTACTCAAATTTCTTCTAAGAAGAAATCTCGACGGAAGGCCTCTTCCCGGAGAGTTTGAAAAAATCTACGATCAATGGCAACAGCGAGGCTTGATGCGTGGCCGCTTAAAAAGGCACCTACTGAAGATGATGGAATGGGAGGAAATTCCTGACACCCCGATTCATGAACTGGTGGGACAGATCCGCAACCGCATTCTTGATCTCAGACTGGAACAGGATTAGCCCTAAAGGCAAGGATCCTTGCCGTTGGAATCATCGTTAAACC
>LNZD02000234.1 GCA_001469005.2 SAR324 cluster bacterium lautmerah10 | reverse complement strand
CAACTTAAAAAACAATAAACTTCATTGTGTAGAACAAAACACTTCATCCCACAAAACTTCTATAGAAAATGAAGATTCTGACTGAAGACATCCTTCAGAGTTCGTTTAAATGAACCACCCTTCTCATTTTGATTAAGAACCATTCTGATGATCCATCAGACGTCCCAATTCAAAAACCAGGCATAGCGCAAGACAATACAACGCTGGAAAAGAAAGTCCCCTGAAACCGAATCGGTCTTTTTCATGCACTTCCAAATGGACATCGGTATGGTTCAAGAGCGGACTCAATGGGCTATCAGTAAGACCAATAATTTTGATATTTTCCAGGGATGCTTCCTTTACTAAATTCAACACCTCGGGTGCATACGGAGGGAAACTTACTGCAAAAAGCGCATCTCCCTCTTTCATCACCTTTCCCTGTTCACTTAGCATTCCTCCAAGACTGTCCAAAAGTTGGGCGGGTTTGCCAAGATGACTTAAAGCGTAATGCAGGTAAAACGCGACAGGAAATGAACGGCGTTGCGCAACAAGGTAGACGGTTTTACTCTCTGCAAGCAATTCGACCACCTTTTTTAAATCTGATTCATTCACGGATTGTCGCAGATTATTCAAACTCTCTATTCCCCCCTCGATGAAGTAATCCAGGTAAGGAGGGGTTATGCCTTTTTGGTTTTCAGCAAGACGTTTTTCCAAATCCCTGGTCCGTTGTCGGTAGTTACTGATGGAAGAAACAAGACCTGAACGGAAAACCTTCTGCATACTGCTGAACCCCTGAAATCCGAAATGTTTTGCAAAACGAACCAAACTTGATGGCGGTGCTTGGGCTTTTTGTGCTATCTCGGAAATTGTCTCCAGTGCCATTTCTTGAGGATGTGAAATCGCAAAACTCAATAGATGTTGAAGTCTGGGAGAGAGATCGGGGTATTCCAACCTCATCCGTTTCTGTAATTGATCAAAGTTTTCCATTAACCGGGATTCGTTTGAAAAAGCCTCAGTATAATTGACCAAACTTGTCTGTTTAAAAAAAACTTTACACTCGCTAGTCTTTTTTACTATATTGCATTGTCTTGTATTTTGGAATTTTTATTCCATAAAATCCAGATGATGGAATTTTCGATCTATCATCTTACTTTTTCAAATTTTCAATCATTCCCATTCAGGAGGGACTATGTTGAAGCTAGTTAAAAAAATGTCCGGAGCAATTGCGATTGCTCTCGGTTTGACTTTTGCTGCGGGCAGTGTCCAGGCAGCAGGAGAAAAATATATCCTTGTCAGCCATGCTCCGGATTCGGATTCTTGGTGGAACACCATCAAAAACGCGATAAGGGAAGCCGGTGATCATCTTGGGGTTGAAGTGGTATACCGCAATCCTCCAACCGGAGACCTGGCGGATATGGCACGAATTATTGAGCAATCTGCTGCCTCACGACCAGATGGTATCATCACCACAATCGCAGATTATGATGTCCTCAAAGGTCCGATTCAGAAAGCAGTGAAACGCGGTATTCCGGTGATTGCCATCAATTCCGGAACCCCCGATCAGGCAAGATCACTCGGAGCACTGATGTATGTCGGACAGCCAGAGTATGACGCTGGATATGGAGCAGGAATGAAGGCCAAAGACGCCGGAGTGACCAAATTTCTCTGCGTCAATCATTACATGACCAATCCTGCATCAGTTGAACGATGTCAGGGATTTGCCGATGCACTCGGAGTCAATCTTGGCGGGCAAATGATCGATTCAGGTCAGGATCCAACCGGAATCCAGAACAAGGTTCAGGCATATCTGCGTTCCAATCCTGACACCAATGGCATTCTCACCTTGGGCCCGACCTCTGCTCATCCAACCCTGCGTGCCTTGAGCAACATGGGGAAATCCGGAAAAATCTTTTTCGGAACTTTTGACCTCAGTGGTGAAATCGCCCAGGGGATCAAAGACGGAGTGATCAATTTCGGTATCGATCAGCAGCCCTACCTGCAGGGATATGTCCCTGTGATGGTATTGACGCTCTATAACCGTTACGGGGTTCTCCCTGGCAACAACGTCAATTCCGGTCCTGGTTTTGTCACCAAAGCCAATGTAGGTCTGGTTGAGAAACTTGCAGGCGAGTACCGTTAATTCATCTCAAGGGGTCTTTTCCGGACCCCTTATTTTTTTCTCCTCGAGACATCACCTCTGTGATGGCTGATCCTCTAGATACAGAAAACGGTTCCCAGGCCAGTTCAGACGAACGTCTGAGAGATGTATCTTTTCTCAGCAGACAACTGAATAAACCTGAACTGGGTGCCATTTCCGGAGCTGTCCTTGTTTTTGTCTTTTTCGGCCTTACGGCCGGTGGAACGGGGATGTTTGCTCCTGACGGAATTTTGAATTGGAGTACCGTCTCCGCCCAGCTTGGATTGATCGCGATTGGGGCCTGCCTTCTGATGATTGCAGGAGAGTTCGATCTTTCAATTGGTTCCATGATCGGTTTCGCCGGGATCATGATTGCCGTACCCACCGTGTACTGGGACTGGCCTGTCTGGTTATCAATTATCTTTGCGTTTGCCGGAGCGATGTCCATCGGTTTCATCAACGGTTACATAGTGGTCCGAACCGGTCTGCCATCCTTTATCGTATCCCTCGCATTTTTGTTCATTCTCCGTGGATTGACCATCGGCCTCTCTCAGTTCTTTACCAACCGAACGATCATCGGAGGGGTCAGAGATATCGCTGAAGAACAAAATGACTGGATGGCTCCTCTTTTTGGAGGAAAGGCTTTTCAGGGATTTTTTCAATGGCTCGGTGATAATGGCTGGATAGAAACCTTCGCTGATGGAACCCCATTGGTGAGTGGTATTCCTGCAGTCATTCTTTGGTTCCTTGGATTGGTCATCGTCTGCCAGTGGATGCTTTTAAAAACACGATTCGGCAATTGGATTTTTGCCTCAGGAGGGGACGCGGTCGCAGCAAGGAATGTCGGCGTTCCTGCATCCAGGGTCAAGATCATGCTCTTCATGTTCACGGCATTCTGCGCCACGGTCTATGCTGCCTGCCAGGTCATCGAATTCGGCTCTGCTGCTGCAGACCGGGGGTTGCTTAAAGAATTTGAAGCAATCATTGCAGCGGTGATTGGCGGCACCCTGCTGACCGGAGGTTATGGTTCAGTCGTTGGAGCCTGTTTTGGTGCCCTGATTTTCGGTGTGGTTCAGATGGGAATCTTTTTTCTAGGAATTGATTCTTCCTGGTTCCGTGTCTTCCTTGGGGGGATGCTTCTGATCGCGGTGATTTTCAATAATTTCATCCGAAAGAAAGTGACTGAGGCACGCTGATGAGCACCACCATTGAGCTGAAGAGCATCAGCAAGTATTTCGGTTCCGTGATTGCCCTCAAAGATATTTCCATTTCTGTCAATTCGGGAGAGGTTCTCTGTCTTTTGGGGGACAATGGTGCAGGAAAATCAACCCTCATCAAAACCCTTGCCGGGGTTCATCAGCCTGATGAAGGAGATATGTTTCTGGAAGGCAAAAAAATCCTCTTCGATTCCCCAAGAGATGCCCTGGACCGAGGTATTGCAACCGTTTATCAGGATCTTGCCCTGGTCCCCCTGATGAGTGTTACCCGGAATTTTTTCATGGGCCGTGAACCGGTCAGGGGATTCTGGCCGTTCCGTCGATTTGATTCGGATTTTGCAGACCGTGTCGCCAAAGAGAGAATGGATGAAATCGGGATCAAAGTCCGGGACCCTCACCAGGCGGTGGGCACCATGTCAGGTGGCGAACGTCAATGCCTTGCCATTGCAAGAGCAATTTATTTTGGAGCCAAGGTGCTGATCCTGGATGAACCGACAGCTGCACTCGGAGTCAAACAGTCCCTGATGGTTTTACGCTTTGTCGCCCGTGCAAGAACACGTGGATTGGCGGTGATTCTGATCACCCACAACGTTCACCATGCTTTTCCGGTTGGAGACCGTTTCACCCTGCTTAACCGTGGACACAGTATGGGAACTTTCGGAAAAGATGAAATCGACCAGAATTCGCTGCAAACCATGATGGCAGGGGGGAAGGAACTTCAGGACCTGGATGAGACCCTCCGGGAAGAAAAAGAATTTCAAGTCGCTGCTCCATAGGTTTTTCAATTTTGGGGATGAATGAATAAATCCCATCCATTTGACAAATCAAGACCCTTTGACCTGATCTGCATGGGGAGGGTTGCGGTCGATTTTTATGCAGACCAGATACACAGTCCGCTGGAGCATGCTCAAAGTTTCAGCCGTTACCTGGGAGGGTGCGCGGGCAACATTTCGGTAGGAACCTCACGGCTGGGTCTCAAATCGGCGATGTTTTCCTGTGTCGGAACCGATGACATGGGAGTCTTTCTCAGAAATCAGCTTCAATTCGAAGGAGTCGACACTTCCCTGCTCCGCTCGACCCCGGACCATCTCACCGGACTGGTTGTCCTTGGAGTCAGCCCCCCCGACCGTTTTCCTCTTATTTTTTATCGTGAAAACTGCGCGGACATGCAGATCCGTCCGCAGGACGCGGATCCTGATTTTTTTCGTCAGGCCAAGGCTCTCCAGTTCACAGGAACCGGGGTTTCGACGGATTCGATGGCGGAGGCCACCAGGCATGCGGTCGATACCGCGAAAGACTGTGGCTGTGCAGTGATCCTCGACATCGACTATCGGCCGGTGCTCTGGGGACTGACCGAAGCAGGAGACGGAGAATCCCGCTTTGTCGCATCTGAGCAGGTGACACGCACCCTGCAGCCCTTTCTATCCCAACTGGACCTGATCATCGGGACCGAAGAAGAGGTGATGATCGCCGGAGGCAGTGAAAGCCTGGAAAAGGCCCTTGAAAAAATCCGTTCAATGTCCAACGCGGTGGTGGTTCTCAAACGGGGAGAAAAAGGTTGTGAGGTCTATCCTGCAAAAAGTGAAACTCCCGTTTCCGCCAGGCCTTTTCCGATTGAAGTGCTCAACATCCTTGGTGCCGGCGACGCCTTTGCTTCCGGATTCCTGCGGGGGTGGCTTCGCGGAGAATCCCTGCAGACCTGTGCCCTCTGGGGAAACGCGAACGGAGCCTTGACCGTCACCCGTCACGGTTGCTCCCCTTCGATGGCATCATTCGAGGAACTCCAGTATTTCATCAAAAATTTTGACCAGGATCCGAACATTTTGGAAAGCCCGAAGTTGCTCCAACTCCATCAGCGGACCGTGATGGGTCAACCTCGAAAACATCCAATGCTGGTGTTGGCTTTCGATCACCGAGCCCAGTTCCAGGAAACTTGCCAACAACTCGATCTTTCAGAAGAAAAAATCCCGGAATTCAAGGAACTCGTGTTTGAGGGTTTTCGTCAGGTGGAGTCTACGCATTCGGAACAACCCCTCGCAATTTTAGTCGATCCACAATACGGATCCAAAATCCTTGAGGAATCTGCATACGAAGCCTTCAAAATCGGGGTGCCTATTGAAAAAGCAGGAATTTTTCCCACCGAGTGGCTTTGTGAAGAAGATCTCTATCAGCACCTTCAGGCCCGTCCCTCAGAGTGGTTTGTCAAACTGCTTTGGAAATTCCATCCGGATTTGGATGAATCCGCGAAAAAAATTCAGATGAATCAGCTGAAACGCCTGGATGCGGTTTGCAGGGAACTCGACCGGCGATTGATGCTGGAACTTATTCTGCCCGAAGGAATGAACCAACAGGGAGAGTGTCTGGCCCAATCGATGGAAGAGGTCTATCAGGCCCAGGTCTATCCATTCTGGTGGAAAATCGCTGCTCCTTCAGATCAAAACGAATGGGAACAGGTGACCCGAATCCTGGATAAACATGATCCTCTAGCTGGAGTCATCCTATTAGGCAAGAACGCACCGATCGAGGATTTTGCAGAATGGTTCCGGCTGGTCCGCAGTTCACCCTACGCCTGTGGATTCGCCATCGGCCGGAGCATTTTCTGGCAAGCCTGGCTGGATTTTGCATCAGGCAAGCTGGCTTCGGAGGAAATCCCGGACATCATCAGTCAACATTACCTTCATCTGATCGAACTTTGGGACTCCGCAACAAATCAAGAATCTTAAATTCACCAACTTAGAAAATCATTTGTCGATTGCGATCGTTCCATTTCTATTCTGAGAGCGCATCGAAAAAGATTTTTTTGGATTTTCGCTGAAATCGTTTGTTAGACCAGAAGCTATCCCAGGACGCTCAAAATATTTAGAGATGGCTTGAAGCCAAGTGTATTTCGTCCAAGGCTTGAATTGATCAGCATTATTTTTTAAAGTCAGCATATTTTAACGAAGGAAATAATATGTCGAAACTCCTCTGCCGACCCCATGATCCCGATCAGAACGGACTGACGATGAGCATCAGTCCTGAAACGGCAGGTTGGAAATATGTCGGTTTTGAAGTGTATCACTTGAGCCCCGGTCAGACCCTGGAAAAACCGACCGGTGCGATGGAAGTTTGCCTGGTTCTGCTCCGCGGAAAGGCCGATGTCTCCTCCGTCAAAGAAAACTGGACTGGACTCGGTGAAAGGATGGATATTTTCGAGGATAAGCCGCCCTACGCCGTTTATCTGCCGAACCAGGATCAGTACCGCGTCACGGCATTGACGGATTTGGAACTGGCCGTCTGCCAGGCTCCGGGTTCCGGAAACCATCCTGCACGAATGATCTCTCCGGAAAGCATGGGCCGCGAGACCCGCGGCATAACGACCAACATCCGTCATGTCTGCAACATTCTTCCGGAAACCGAACCCGCCGACAGCTTGCTGGTTGTTGAGGTGATCACCCCGGGCGGTTGCTGGTCGAGTTATCCGCCCCACAAGCATGATTCGGATAAGCTTCCAGATGAATCAGCCCTGGAGGAAATCTATTATCACCGCCTCAACCCGAGCCAGGGATTTGCCTTCCAAAGGGTGTTTACCGATGATGGAGACTTGGATGAAACGATGACCGTTCACGACCGTGATACGGTGATGGTACCACGTGGTTATCACCCCTGCGGAGCACCCCACGGATATGACCTCTACTACCTGAACGTGATGGCCGGCCCCAAACGGATCTGGAAATTCTACAACGCGCCGGATCATGAATGGATCATCGAGGCCGACCGGAAAGCATCATCTGCCCAAAATTAAGCGGCCTGCCCTTTCAACGCTCCCGGGACTGTGATAATAATATGGGGTTCTTCCGGGAGAGATCCATTCAGAGTTCCCGGATTTGAAAGTTGAGCAAAGGGGATTTCCAGAAAGTGAATCCCTTTGGTTGAAGGTGTCAGTGACAATGGAATGTTTCATCATCAGGGAAGATCATGAACCGGCAGACTGAAGTTACCTACGACGAAAGCAAGATCCAAACGCTTTCGTCCCTTGAGCACATCCGCCTGCGACCCGGTATGTACATCGGGCGTCTCGGCAGCGGAAGTCACCCCAACGACGGAATCTATATCCTGTTGAAGGAACTCATTGACAACTCCATCGATGAATTCATCATGGGGCACGGCAAGCGCATCGACATCCGTATCGACAACGGTGAGGTCTCCGTCCGTGATTTCGGCAGGGGAATCCCGCTTGGGAAGGTGGTGGACTGCGTTTCGATCATCAACACCGGGGCGAAATACAACAGCGAGGTGTTCCAGTTCAGCGTCGGTCTCAACGGGGTCGGCACCAAAGCGGTGAATGCCCTTTCAGAAACATTTGAGGTAGTTTCCCATCGTGAAGGCAAAGCGGTACGTGCCAGTTTCCTGAACGGGGTCCTTTCCGGGAATCCGGTTCAGGAATCGACCAGCGAAAGGGATGGAACACGGGTCAAGTTCCTTCCGGATCCTGCGATTTTCCCCAAATTCAGTTTTGATTTCAGCATGATCCGAAAGCGCCTCTGGAACTATGCCTATCTCAACCGCGGGCTGACCCTGGTGCTGAATGGAGAGAAATTCAAATCGGAACGGGGACTTCATGACCTGCTTCATGAAGAGGTCCAGGACACCCAGTTGTATGACATCATCCATGTCCAATCGACGCATTTCGAATTCGCGATGACCCACACTGACCGTTATGGCGAGGAGAATTTCAGTTATGTCAACGGACATTATACCGAAGACGGGGGTTCGCATCTTTCTGCTTTCCGTGAAGGCATCCTCAAGGGGGTCAATCAGTTTTTCAAAAGTTCATTCGACGGACCGGACGTCCGGGACGGGATCGTTTCGGCCGTCGCAGTCAAGATCCAGGAACCGATCTTTGAGTCCCAGACCAAGAACAAACTCGGGAATTCTGACCTGCGTTCCTCCCTGATGCCTGAGGTACGGGATGCCATCACGGATTACCTCTACAAAAATCCTCCGGCAGCAGAAGCCCTGAAACAGAAAATCCAGACCAATGAGCGGATCCGCAAGGAACTGAACAATGTCAAAAAGGCCGCAAGGGAAAACGCCCGCAAGACCGCCCTCACCATCCCCAATCTCAAAGACTGTAAACACCATTTCCAGGACAGCAGCGGGAAAGGAGAAGAAAGCACGATCTTCCTCACCGAGGGAGTGTCTGCCGGAGGAAGCATGATCAGTTCAAGAGACGTCCTGACCCAGGCGATTTTCTGCCTCAAGGGCAAGCCGCTCAACTGTTGGGGCATGGGGAAGGATGCACTCTATAAGAACCTGGAACTCTACAATATCATGAAAGCCCTGGGCATCGAAGACTCTCTGGAAGGCCTTCGTTACAACCGCATCGTACTGGCCACCGATGCCGATGTGGATGGGCTTCACATCCGCAACCTGCTGCTGACTTTTTTCCTCCATTACTATGAACCGCTGGTGGTCCGCGGGCATCTCTACATCCTGGAAACTCCACTTTTCAGGGTCCGCAACCAGAAAAAAACCCTTTACTGCTACAGTGACGCGGAGAAGGAAACCGCCCTCGAGCAGCTGAAAAAAGGGAAACACCTCGAAGTCACCCGTTTCAAGGGACTCGGCGAAATTTCCCCGAAAGAATTCGGCCAGTTCATCGGCGAAGAGATGCGGGCCGTTCCGGTGGGTATCGAACACATCCATGAGGTAAGCCAATTGCTGAATTTCTACATGGGGACCAACACCAGCGAACGGCGGAACTACATCATGGAACATCTCGTCTGAATGTTGGACTGGCTTCCGCTGGAGTGGCTGCAGTCTGGAATATGGCTGGAACTGCTTGAACTGATGCGCCACGGCGGGGTGATGATTGTCCCCATCGGGATCTGTTCCTTGATTACTGTTTTAGTGATCATCGAACGGTGGATGATGCTTCGCAGCGGACGAGTTCTCCCCAAAAAATTATTGTTTGAGCTTAGGGAACAGGTCGAAATCCGACCCCGCAAGATATCGAATCTCAAACCCAGTGACACCCATCCTGTCGGCAGGATCCTGCTTCACGGAATGACGGTTCTTCCCTGCACCCCCTCCCATTTCAAGGAATCCCTCCAGGACCAGGCCCGTCGCGAGAAACATGTTTTGGAAAAGGGGTTGGTCAGCCTCGAGGTGATTGCCGGGGTCGCGCCCCTTTTTGGCCTGTTGGGAACCGCTCTGGGAATGATCAGTGTCTTCCAGGATCTTTCCCTGGAAGGCCCCGACCGGGCTGAATCCTTGAGCCGCGGTATTTCCGAAGCGCTGATCACCACCGTCTCCGGACTTGGTGTGGGAATCCCCGCCCTGATCGCCTTTGTCCTCTTTTCACGCAAGGTTGAAACCCTGCTGCTGCGAATCGAGGAGGAAATCATGTTCCTCCATGACCGGCTGACTCCCGGGCAGTCTGCCGGCAAGAAGGCTTCGGCCAAAACAAAATCTTAGTTTTCAGGAGGAGTGGTTGCAGCTTTTTGAAACAAAACGCCGGACTCCCTCGATCAGTCTCGCTGCCCTGATCGACATCCTTTTTCTGCTGATCATCTTTTTTGTCGTATCTTCCCGGATCATCGGTGAAAGCGGAGTCAAACTGGTGCTCCCCTATGACAAAAGCAAAAGCTCCGTTGCCGTAGAAATGCCGATGCTTGAGATGTCCGCGGACCGCAAGCTGATGCTCCAGGGAAATCCTCTCACAGAAAAACAACTGCCTGATGCACTCCGGGAACTGAAAAAAACACATGCCCGAGGAGGACTGCTGATGAACATCGACCGCAAGGTGCCCCATGGGCGGGTGGTGCGTCTCATGAACCTGGTACGGGAGTCAGGTTTCCAACATATTGTTTTCGGCACCCAATCCACCCGTCCGGAATGAAATCAGGTGTCGTCGTCATTTGAAATGGTTCTCATCAAATGCCAAATGGGGCACACAATCTGCTCATCCTTTTTCCAGGGACGTATTTTGCATGAAACAAAACGCTTTGCCTTGTGCATCTGACCCCTTGGGTATGCTGATCGAACATCCAGGTAAAGCTTGACGGAATAGCAATGGAGCAAATATGGCAAATGGCCTAGGCGGGTTGATCGACGATCAATCCTTTGATGATGTATACCATACGACGAAATTTCTCGAAGACGTCAGCATGCTGATGTCCGTTGAAATCGGACGCTGCGAAATGACGGTTCGGGATGTGCTCGCCCTCAAGGTTGGATCCCTGGTGGAATTCAGCAAGGTGGTGGGAGAGCCGATGGATGTCATCATTGCCGACCGCCTGATGGCCCGTGGAGAAGTGGTGGTCGTTAACGAACGTTACGGGGTACGTATCAGTGAGGTGACCCGTCCTGATGAAAAAATCGGAGACCGCCGAGAATAAAGCCCACGTTCCTCGGGTAAAACGGCTGAAACCCATGAGCAGGACCGGCAACGGATGCTCAGCGAACTTTCTGAAAAAAACCCCTCACCCTCCAAAAACCCGCTCTGGGAAGAAGAACGAACCCAGGAACTCGACCATTCCCGCCGGGTGCTTTCCCAAAAATTGAAAGAATTGGCCACCAGACAAAGCCCGAAGCCATAATTGGAATCCCCTTGAATCAAGGTGTTACCGTTAAAAACGGGAAACAACTTCCATAAAAAAACTCCATTTTGCCTGATGACAAAACCATTATTGGTTCAGTGAGAGTGCTTTGTTTTGAGGTGTATCCAGGCAAAAGTATTTCGGCAGGATCGAGGAGTTCGGGTAGATTTTGATCACATCAAAATTTCTCACAGCAGTTCCGAGGTAATTCTTTTCATAAAGTACCGGGATCAGTTCCCGCCCGATCGGACTCAAGCGTTCCAGAACGATGCAGTCGGTCAGGTAATCGGGCTGAAAACCTCCTGCCAATTCCACCACCTGCTCCAGGCTGGTTTCTTCTTTCAACTCGTAGATTCCCGGTCGCCAGACGGCCCCTCATGCCAACCTCCTCAGCCGGCAAGTTCGTGTCACCGGACGTCCTTCCACGCATCCACGTATGAGTTATGCCAACGTCCTTCCCATCTAGTCAGGAATTTCTTCAAGAAGCTCAATGGAACCACCCGCTTCATAGAGAGGGTTGCCAGTGATCAATTCCTTAACTTCCTCGATCCTTTCAGCTGAGAATCGCATGTACCCAGTAACCTCACACCCACCATCAACCTTCCCTTTCGCAACTGATACTCCATTACCTAGTGAGCTTCCGCCTCTAAACTTACCACTGCTTACGAGCTTTTCTATGTAGTCATCCCAATCTCCGCTTGCAGCGGAGCCCTTCATAAGCATTACGTATTCAGGCATGTATCATTCTCCATTGGTCATTCCACTTTGAGCACATAACGACCAAGCTCACCTGCCGCTATGGAGCACAGAGGAATAGCAGACAGGTGGAGCGCCTAGTTATGTGGTTTATACACCTTTCTCACATACAGAACATGTTACTAGGTGTCGTGTTTTACTGAGGCATGGGCCAACGCGGAGGCTGACTGACAGCCTACAATTGCCGGAGCCTCGTGGATAAGCTCATCATTCTCAAGAGCTGCTACCATGAAAAGTGCGAAATCTGAACGGCGCGTCAGGTTACTTTCAAGTATCGGGTCTCCTACGTGTCTGCTCCAAACCGGCAATCCCTGGCTTTCACCTTCCTCAAGGTCGCTCCCGCGTACTACTGTCCACTTTGTGTCGCTCTCAAATATTCTCCTGCACGCTTCTACCTGATCATTCAATTCAACGAGGCGAAAGAGTCTTGCAACACCGCCGAAAATCTTTACCAAGGCCTTTAATTTCCACGAATACATATCCTTTCCATCTCGACTAATATGCCATCCGCAGGAGAATATCAGGCGTGCGTTCGGCTCTGAAAAATCCATAACTGCTTGGGCTGTGCCTGATGAGTATTGCTGAACGCCCCATGGGACTAATACACTTAGTACTCCATCACATCCCGAAACAGCACGTTTGATAACATCACGGTCATTCGTTGCACCTGGAATGATGGTGATTCGATTTTTGAAATCATCAAGCTTCGCAACACTTTTCTCCCTACAAACGCCGACTACTTCATACCCGCGGTCTAGTGCTTGCTGCACCATGTATCTGCCGAGCTTTCCTGAAGCCCCAACAATACAAATTTTTTTCACATCCTGTTTCATGGTTTCACATAACGCTTGAGTTGTGCCGATTGCGGGTCAGCCCAACCAGCCACAATTATCATAATGTTTGAGGGCTTGGAATTTTTCAATAAACGCCCAGCTTAACAATTCGGTACGAACGATTTGTTAGCCAGATTTTTTGATTTGACGCCAACTTTGTTACCGAATTAAACCATGTTCATACTGTTTAACCAAATGTTTTGCTCTAGGACGAATGTGCAGATTAAAGCCCGGGGCTGCTCGGAACCCCCGGGACCCCGCGGATGGCCCCAAGCCGTCGTCTCGTTCGGGAGTTCCCCCGGCCC
>LNZD02000233.1 GCA_001469005.2 SAR324 cluster bacterium lautmerah10 | reverse complement strand
ATGCAAGGAACCGAAATTGGAATATCCACAGGCTCGGTCTCTGTAATTCCGGAGATACTGCAGGATCGAAAGATCGGGTGGTCGGCTATGGGGCCTGGGCGCTCACCGAAAAATCGGACTGAAAAAAGTCCTGAATAAATTTTGAGCCTCAACCTTCCAGGGAACCTCAAAATTTTCCGCAATGACTTCTGATATCAACTTTTCAGAAACTCTCCTTTAGTGAGTAAAAAGACATCGTCATTCTTTTTCAATCCAAGTTTTGCTTTTACTGATCCACGGCAGACGCAGAGTTCCACCATCCCGTCACTGTTGATGAGGAATGCTGCAGGTTCGAGAGAAGCAGCCTGCTCGTAGTGTTCCACTCCTGAAAGCAGTTGTTCATGAATTCTGACCTGGGATCCGGGCAGGACCCTGTTGCCGGGAAGGTTCGTCAATGCATTTCCAAAATGGTCGAATCCCAGGATCTTTCCGCTCCAACCTTCGGGAATCGGCAGAGCCTTTTCCTCTTCCAGTCGAACCCACGCATCAAGTGGTTGGCCCAATGCTTTGATTTTTCCTGTTTGGGCAAGGAATGCTCCGACAGGCGAAAAGAGATGCAGTCCGTCGAAGCTGGCGTGCTTTTTCCAGCAGGGGCCTTCTTCCGCAATCCGGAAGATTTGTGAAGGAGGATGAGCTTCCAGAATTCCGCTGAAAATTCCGTTATCAGGCCCAATCAGATAACCAATCCGGGTTTCTGCGGCCAGGGCTTGACGACCACTTCCCACTCCCGGATCCACTACTGCGATATGGACTGCAGGCAATGTAAATTCTCTCAATGACCGGCTTAAAACGCTTTTGGTCGTATGAAGATCCTGTGGAGGCAGGTCATGGGTCAGGTCAAGAATCTGTGCCTCCGGATAAATAGAAAGAATCCGGCCTTTCATCGCACCGACATAGCCATCCCGGGTGCCGAAGTCAGTGGTCAGGGTGATGATGCTTGAGGTCATCAATGGGGATGAACTTCAAAAATGTTTTCAGAAACGAACTTTGTTCTTTCCAGGATTGACAAGGAATTTAGCTCAGCGACAAACTACTGTTGAGATATTCCCGACTTTCCGCCTCTTAAGACAAATTTCTGTACTTTCCCGGTTGCGGTTTTGGGCAGGTCTTCCACAAAACTCACCCATTGGGGAACCTTGAAGTGGGCCAGGGAATTTCGGACAAGAGAACGACAAAGGCATGGGGGGATTCTCCCCACTTTTCATGGGGCATCCCCACCACGGCAACTTCCTGGACAGCAGGGTGGCTCAACAGGCATCCTTCAAGTTCCACGGAAGAAATGTTTTCTCCGCCGCTGATGATGACATCCTTGAACCGGTCCCGGATTTCCACATAACCATTCGGGTGAACCACGGCCGCGTCTCCGGAGTGGAACCACCCGTCCCGGATTGCTTTCCCGGTTGCCTCTGGGTCGTTGTAATACCCTTTCATCACCACATTCCCCCGGACGACGATTTCTCCCAGGGTCTGCCCGTCCCTGGAAACTTCGCTTCCATCCTCAAGCACCACTTTCAACTCACCCGAACTGACAAGTTCCACTCCCTGGCAGGCTTTGATCCTGGCACGTTCAGAAACGGAAAGTCCGTTATGCTCCGGTAAAGGTTCACAGACGGTGATCAGGGGTGCTGTTTCGGTCAAGCCGTAGACGTGGGTCAGTTCCCAGCCGAGTTCTTTTTCCACCTGCTCGATGGTGGCCGCCGCAGGCGGAGCCCCGGCCGTGAAAAGACGGACTCCTTTGGGGGCATTCGCCCGGACTTCCTCAGGGGCATTGGCGATGCTGATCAGCACCGTGGGTGCAGCGCAGAACATGGTGATGTTTTCCTTACGGATCAACTGAAAAATCAGGGCGGGTTCGACTTTTCTCAAACAGACATGGGTCATTCCCCGTGCGGTGTTGATCCAGGTGAAGGTCCATCCGTTGGCATGAAACATGGGTAAGGTCCATAAATAACGGTCCTTCGGACTAAGGTGATGATGCACCAGCGTTCCCATGATGTTCATGTAGGCATTGCGATGGGTGATCATCACTCCCTTGGGTCGGGCAGTGGTTCCACTGGTATAGTTGATGGTGATCAGGTCTGATTCATCTATGGAGACGGGTTGGAAATCCGGATCATGGGCCTGCAATGTGGTTTCATATTCCAGCCAACCCTCTCTGGAACCCTCCAAGGCGACAAAAGATTCTATCGAATTTAACTGTCCCCGGATTTCATCAATAGCATCCATGTAATCCGGATGGGCGCAGACGATTTTTGCTCCACAGTGATTGAGGATGTATTCGAAGTCACTGGACTGGAGGCGGTAATTGATCGGGACCAAAACCGCTCCGATCTGCGGAACCGCATAATAACCCTCCAGGTGTGAATGGGTGTTGGGCGCAATGTATGCCACCCGGTCGCCCTGTTTCACTCCAAGTTTCTGTAATGCATTGGACCAGCGATCACAGCGTTCCAGAAATTCTGCGTAACTGAATCTCAAATCACCATCCACCACCGCCTCACGGTCAGCATAAAGGTTCTTGGCGCGACGGGAAAATTCCATTGGGGTGAGTGCCGTTTCCATAATTTTGCTTTGTCAGTAAGGTTTAAGTAATATTTTCAAAATTTTTTTCATCCTTTTTGATGAGCCATCAAATTTTTTAAGCAATGATCCTACGATGATTTGCGGTCCTATTTCAATCAGCTTCAGAATAAATTCCCATTCACCATCCTAAATTCCGGGGTTGGTCTTCATAATCGGCAAACCATCGCACATTTTCAGAATGAATATTTTTTCCAAAATCGAAGTTCAGAGATTCGTTCAGGAGGGTTTTATCGTCAAACACCATTTCTTTGATGCTTCAGAAGTGGAAATCATGCAGAAGGAAACGAATCGATTGCTGGAAGAAGGAACGTTCAGGAATGTCAGCATCGATGAGGATGGCAATCCGTCTGAAACCTCGCAGAACCTTCAGTTGATTCCACTATATGATCAAAGCAGGATTTTCAGGGCCCTTCCGTTTCAGGAAAAAATGATCCGTGCCGTTTCTGAATTGATCGGGGATCCATACCTCCTCAGACTGGACCAGATTTTTGTCAAACCCGCTAGAAACGGCCTGGGAACCAGTTGGCATCAGGACAATGCCTATTTCAACATTGAAAATCCCCTCAAAGGATTGGCGGCATGGATTGCGATTGATGATGCCAATTCAAGGAACGGCGCGATGCAGTTGATCCCGGGTCTGCATCTGCAGAAGTTTGAACATCGACGGGATCCCTTCAGCGATCATCATATCCGCTGTAATCCTCCTGAAGAACAGGCATTGACCATCGAGATCAAGGCAGGAGGCGTGATTTTTTTCTGTTACGGGGTTCCCCATCAGACAGGTCCCAACCTGTCGGAACGTTCACGGGCAGGTCTCGCATACCATTACATCCATCAGGATTGTATCACGGAACAGGTGCATCGCTTTCCCAACCGATGCCGTTACATGACCGGCCCAAAGGCATCCGGTGGAAAAAATGAATACGGAATAGAAGTGGAAAATGATTTTGTTGCAGCCAAGAACGGATGAGAATTCCTGATCAAATTGATTTAACGCTTACTTGATACAAAATGTTTTCATCATCGATAAATCATCAAACGCACAAATCCATAAAGTGACCAGGCCTGGTAAAAATGAATACTTAAATAATAAAGCCAAACATCCGGTTGTATTGCATGAAAAAGGGATAAAAGCATCAAAATGTTGACGATAAAAGTCAGTGAGTAAACGGTGGTTAAAGCACCTCCGGAAGTAAAATCAGGGAATTTTCTGACCTTGTTATAGATGTAAATCAAATAACAACTGTAGAATGATATGAGGAATGTTGAAAATGCGATTAAATAATAAATCATTTCCGGAAACTCTATCCGAAGCAGACTGACGAGATAAAATGGTAAGTAGCACAAGATGATTCCCTGGATAGAATTGTAAATCATCATCATGAACCTGACCGAATCCTGTGCTTTCCATTCCCCGGAGGCTCTTCTTCCCAATGAAATGGCAATCACTTGAAAGCCTATTTGGCCGATGCCGATTTCCCCGTAGAATTTGATTGCTTCCAGAAAATCTGAGTGATTGATCATGATTCGCTTAATATTCAATTAAAAAAATGTCATTGTGTCCGATTCAAAAATTTTGATTCATTAATGATTTTAACTTTCGCATCAATTCTTATCACATCGAACCGATTAATTCTAATGGGAATACATTTAAACAATTACTGTGTCAAACATCTTGCTGACAGATAAATTATTTGTATAGTCATGAATTGAATATTGATTATCACTCTTAAAGTGTTTCTTCTACAGGTCTAAATCGTTCCATTCCTCGTTTTCTGAATTCCACTGTTTAATTTTTACTTTTAATTCATAG
>LNZD02000232.1 GCA_001469005.2 SAR324 cluster bacterium lautmerah10 | reverse complement strand
TCCTGAAACCATTCTTTTGGGTTAGATTGGCTTAAGGCTTCCGTGGTTTGGCCATGCCCTGAAAGCCGGGTGAAAAACAGATTGGCTCCAAGTGCATCCGCCACCTTTTCCATCACCGGAGAAATTTCCTGACGACTCGCGGAAAAGCCATGCAAGTAGACGATTGAATACTCGGTCTGTTTTTCTTCTGCGTTCGCCCAGAGGATTTCTTTGTTTAACCCTTCCCGGATGTTAGAGAAACGGGACTCGGATTGATTCAGGTAGTGATTCAGATCTTTGGGGAGTTGAACAGACTGGACCGTTTCATCAATGATGATTCGCGGGCCGAGAAACCAAAGCAGCAGCAAGGCAAAGACCAGCAGAATTGCCAGCCATTCGAGACTCATGAATTGCTTGTTTCCAGCGGCTCAAACTCTTCCACCATCGCCTTGAGAAAGAGGAAGAGGGTCTGGAGGATGGAAAAGATAGGGACTGCCAAAAGGGCTCCTGCGATTCCCGCGATGTATTCCCCGGTCACCAGAGCGAACACAATCAGGGCCGGATGAATGTGTGCTGCGGTTCCCATGATCTTTGGGTTGAGGAAATTACCTTCGATGAAGTGAATCACCAGGATCCAGGCCAGAGCGAGGATGCCTGTGGAGAAAGAAACCGTAAATCCCATGATCATGATCGGAATGGTGGAGAGGATCGTGCCGAAAATGGGTATCAGGGAAAAAACCATGGCCACCAAACCGAGGGTGAATGCGAAGGGGACTCCAATCAGGATCAGACCAATCATGGTCAGGATTCCGTTCACCAGGCAGATCAGGAGTTGACCCCTGACCACGCCGTTGAGGCCCACATCCAGTCTGCTCAGCAAAACCCCGTAACGCGGCTGATACTGCACCGGAACCAGCGAACGTATGAAACGGTGAATGCGGTCGGTGTCGACGAGAATGAAGCCTGCCACCATGAAGGTCAAAAACAGGGCCCAGACCGACCCTGCGATTTTTGCCACCATTCTTTGTCCCAGACCGAGGAATTCGGTCATGCCTCCCTTCAGCCTTTCAGTGGCTGTGTTGGTGAGCGAACTCCATTGAGCCTGGATGTCGAGAGACTGTTCCTGGCTGGGTTCTTTTTCGTTTTCTCCGGGAACACGTTTCTTTGGAATGATCTCCATGTTTCCGGAGTCGAGCTGCCGGATCTCGAAAGTGTAGTGCTCCATCAACTGCTCCAACTCTCCGTTGGGCTCCGGAATGGGCTGATCTTCGTCTGGAGTTTCAACAGGTGTATTTGCTGCGGGTTCAGGAGGTTTGGGAGACTCCGGCAGTTTCGAGGCCCATTCATTGAGCCTGCGGTTGATCTCAGGAATCCATTGCTGATTGAAGGTGCTGACTGCTTTTGGAAATTCTTCGGTCAGTCGTCCCATTTCCGCAGTCACTCTGGGTATCAAATAGCTTCCCCCTGAGCTTAGGATGAACAGGATCAGGAGGTAGATCAAGATCACGGCCATCCCACGGGGCATCTGATACCCGCGGATTTTCCATTGGTGCATCCGATGGATCACCGGAGCGAGGACATAGGACAAAAATCCTGCCAGCAGAAAAGGAAAGAGGATCGCGTGCAGAAAAATAACCACTCCACCCCCTGCGAGCAGCAGGGTGAGCACGATTACGATCCGTCCTCGACGGCCCAGGAAATCAAGCATCTAAGAGTGATCTATGGGAGGGAGCCAGTAAAAAACAATGAATTATAAGATAGCCCTGTCGAGGGATTAAGCAAGTCCTGAAGAGACCCTGCTCAGGTTCAGCGGAGGGTGATCTGGTAGGCGGTGCCTCGGGTGTAAACCCGGGAGGTTCTCAATTCAACGGGGTCACCGGATACATTGTATGCGATCCGTCGGATTTCGAGGAGGGGGAATCCACGTTCTACCCGGATGTTCTTGCAATCTCTGGGTTCGGCTTCCACCGCACTCAGGGTTTCTCTGGCCTGATGAATGAAGATTCCGAATTGGTTCTGATAAAAATCGTAAAGCGTGTTCGGCAGGCTTTCATCGAGTCGATCGAGGTCTGGAAACAATTTCTTCGGCAAGACGATCAATTCGTTGATCACCGGTCTTTTTTTGAGGATTCGGACCCTTTCGATTTTCCAAACCGGGGTCCCTTTTTGCAGATTCAGCATCCGCTGGTGGAGCGTGGTTGCCCTGGAACTGCTGATTTTCAGAAGCCGGCTCTGGGGCATGACGGCTTTTCCGGCTCCGTCCACGATTCTGAAAAAACGGAACAGTGACATATCCGGGCTGTGCTCCGCCACGAACGTTCCCCGGCCCTGGCGACGGACAACGATTTTTTTTCTCGCAATGTTATCCAGGGCTTTCCGGACCGTGCCCTGACTGACTCCCAGTTCCTCGGCGAACTTCGGTTCTGCCGGGAGAACCTCGCCCGGGCCCCATTCCCCTTTCTCGATCCTTTTGCTGATGATTTCCATCACCTGCACGTAAAGCGGGCGGAAGTCAGGGTTGGGAGGAGTTTTAATCTTGTTCATGGTGATCTTTTTTTAAGGAATAGTTTTTTAACCCAATCATGGGGCAATGTCCAAAGATATTTCTCCACTTTAATCGAAGAAACATCAAAGATGTATAAGATACTCTTTTAACTCACATTGCATTGACTCTCCGCTTCAAAGTGGAATAATATAACTCACACAAATCAATCAGAAAGCAAAGGAAGTCAGGATGAATCCACATTTCATAGTTCATGAACCGAAAGACAGTGTCGGGGTGGTCGTGGTTGACCAGATCGGCGCAGGTGAAGAAGTCAGCGGTTGGGTGATGGAAACCGATGAAACCATCAGCATGACCGCAACAGAGGTGGTACCACTCGGCCATAAGCTGGCATTGAAGGATATCAGCGTGGGAGAGACGATTTTCAAATACGGTCAGGACATCGGCAAGGCAGTCGGTGACATCCGGCAGGGAGGCCATGTGCATGTCCAAAATGTAAAAACAAAGAGGTGGTAATGGCGAAGGAATTTTCAAAAACATTCATGGGTTACCGGAGGGAAAATGGCCGGGTTGGAGTCCGCAACCACGTCGTCATTCTTCCGGTGGATGACATTTCCAATGCCGCGGCTGAAGCAGTGGGCAGGAATGTCTTCGGGACCTTGGCCATCCCACACAGTTATGGAAGGCTTCAGTTCGGGGCAGATCTCGAACTGTTTTTCCGGACGATTATTGGAACCGGGAAAAATCCGAATGTCGCTGCAGTGGTTGTGATCGGAATCGAACCGGGATGGACGCAAAAAGTGGTCGACGGCATCGCAGCCACAGGCAAGCCGGTGGAGGGATTCTCCATCGAAGGCAAGGGAGACATCGAGACCATTGCCAAAGCCTCCTGGAAAGCCAAGGAGTTCATGCACTGGGCGAGTGAAATCCAGCGTGAAGAATGTGGTTTGGAGGACCTTTGGATTTCTGTTAAATGCGGGGAATCCGATACCACTTCCGGGCTGGCATCAAATCCGACGGTAGGCAATCTGATGGACAAGCTCGAGCCTTTGGGGGTGCCGCTCTGTTTTGGGGAGACCTCCGAATTGACCGGAGCCGAACAGGTTTGTGCGGAACGTGCGGCGACACCGGAAGTGAAGCAGAAATTTCTTGATACCTGGAATTCGTACAATGATTTCATCCTGGAGAACAAGACCAACGATCTTTCCGAATCCCAACCCACCAAGGGAAACATTGCGGGCGGATTGACAACCATTGAGGAAAAGGCCTTCGGAAATTTCCAGAAAATCGGGAAAAATCCAAAATTCGTCGATGTTCTGGAGCCCGCCGAGGAGCCTTCCAAAGGTTCAGGACTTTACTTCATGGATACCTCTTCTGCCGCCGCGGAATGCGTGACCCTCCAGGCTGCAGCAGGATTCACGGTCCACCTTTTTCCAACCGGCCAGGGCAACATCATCGGTAATCCGATCGAACCGGTGATTAAACTCACGGCCAATCCGAAAACGGCACGGACGATGTCGGAACATATCGACCTCGATGTTTCAGGAATCTTGCGCAGGGACCTGAACCTCGACAGTGCCGGTGATCAACTGATCGATATTACCCTGCGGACGGCCAATGGAAGACTGACCGCCGCAGAGGTCCTCGGGCACCGTGAATTCGTGCTCACCAAACTTTATCGAAGTGCCTGAAGACGGGATTGTTTCAGTCCCTTCGGTTTTTCCCTGATGACCAAAATCCGGATTGGTATCACCGATCATTCCCCTCCGCCTTTCGAGGTGGAGCGGGAAGCATTGGGTGCTGATGCTGAAATGGTATTTTTGGACTCAAGGCAGGAACAGGATTATGATCCTGAAATCCTGAAAAGCCTCGATGCTCTCCTCGTCTGGAGGGCTAAGATCACAAGCAAAACGGTGGATCAATTGGAACGCTGCCGGATTGTGGTCCGTTACGGGGTGGGTTATGACGCGGTGGATCTGACCAGCCTGAAAAACAAGGGGATTCCTTTCTGCAACGTACCGGATTACGGCACCGAAGAGGTTGCGGATACGGCCTGCTCGATGCTGTTGGGATTGCAGCGGAATCTTGCGCTTTATGATGTCTCCTCACGACATTACCAGGGTGACTGGCAGAACCAGTACCGGGAAACCCAGAGACTTTCCCAGAGTGTTTTAGGAGTGATTGGAGTGGGACGGATCGGGACCGCTCTTGTAAACCGGATGAAAGCCTTCGGTCCCAGGATTTTGGGCTATGATCCTTACCAGCCTTCGGGACATGAAAAGGCTGTGGGTTACCAGCGGTTTCAATTTTTGGAAGAAATGCTGCCTCTCTGTGATATGATCAGTTTCCATTGTCCTCTTTCAGATGAAACCAGGGGAATGATCAATTCTGATTTCTTTGGCCAATTAAAAAATGGATCGATCTTGGTCAATACTGCACGCGGAGGTTTGCTCGAAAGTTTTGATGTACTGGAACAAGCCCTCAGAGAAAATCGGATCCATGCTGCGGGTCTGGATGTGCTGCCTCAGGAACCGCCCGGAAATCATCCTTTGATTGAGGCCTGGAGAAACCGTGAAGACTGGCTTGAGGGGAGACTCTGGATCACTCCTCATCTTGCATTTTTTTCCAATCAGGCCTGGTACGAAATGCGTTACAAAGCGGCGGAGACGGTGAAACTCTTTTTCGAACACGGAATTCTTCGAAACCAGATCACGGAGTAGGGATTTGGCCCAAGTTGTCTGCGTCGGACTGGCGGTGCTCGATCACGTCTTCATCGTTCCGGAAATCCCGAGCATTCCCACCAAATGGCACGCGACCTCCTATCACCCGGCAGGTGGAGGAAATGCAGCAACCGCCGCGGTGGCCATTGCCCGCGGAGGCGGCGAAGCGGTCTACTGGGGAAGGCTGGGAGATGACGAAAACGGGTCCTGGATTCTCAGAGAACTCGAAGAATATGGAGTGTCGGTTGATGATGTCCTCAGGTTAGAAGGGGTTAGTTCCGGGGTTTCTTCGGTTCTGGTCGATCAGGAGGGAGAGCGATTGATTGTCAATTACAGTGATCCTCAACTCATAACCGATGCGGACTGGCTCCCTCTGGAAAACCTATCCGAAGCAGATGCTGTTCTGGTGGATCTCCGCTGGCATGAAGGTATGTGGACATCACCCCGGAGGGTCTGGAGCCTGAGGTGATCGAGCTTTCCAGTCATGCTCTATTTTCCGAGCCTGCCCTCAAACAATTTTCAAACGGAAGCACGATACTGGCAGGGCTTCAACAGGCTGCCGAACTCAACCAGGGCTGGGTAGGAGTGACCTGTGGCGCAGAGGGGACGAGCTGGCTGGAGGACGGACAATTACGCCACCAACCGGCATTTCCTGTCAAATCGGTGGATACCCTCGGAGCCGGCGATGTTTTCCATGGTCTCTTCGCTCTCGGGCTGGCAGAAGGCCTCTCTGAAAAAAGTTCCCTGGTCCGAGCATCTGCTGCTGCTGCCATAAGCTGTTCCAGAACCGGGGGAAGGGATGCGATCCCCCTTAAACATGAAATTGAAGCATTTCTCAAGGAAAGGTCATGAACCACATTGAACCATTGAAAATTTCGGTCCTGCCTCTTGCACGACCGACCTTTGACGTCCCCTTTGCCGAAGAAACCTGCAGGAATGCATGGAATCTCTTGGAGCAAATCCCTGCGGAATGGAGCGGCTCGAAAGAACTTCTCTTTGATGCAGGAGCGGTTGAAGGCAGGCTTGAAGAAATGGTCAAAAATCCTCCCGATCTTTTGCTGGTGCTTCAGTTGACCTTCACCGATGCGACCATGACGGTTAAACTCGCGGAGACCCTGGATGCTCCGATGGTTTTCTGGTCCTTTCCCGAGGAACGAACCGGGGGAAGGCTCAGGCTGAATTCTCTCTGTGGAATCAACCTGGCGTCCCATGCCCTGGGAAAGTCAGGAATGCGATGCGACTACCTTCACATCGATCCACAGGATGAACGGGCTGGATCTGAAATTCAGGCAAGGATCAATGCCCATCAGGCAAGGAAAAATCTTTCCAAAACCCGTCTTGCTGTCCTGGGCCAACATCCTGACGGGTTTCATACCTGCGCCTATGATGCCCAGGAATTGAAAAAAAGAACCGGAGTCACCGTCGATCAGCTTGAGCTTAAGGATTTGTTCGATGAGGCAAGGCAGGTTCCGGAAAACAAGGTTGAGGAACTCCGGCAGGAACTGAAACCAAGGATTCAGGGGTTGGAAAAAGTGGAACAGGAACCCCTAGAAAAAAGCCTCAGGGTCCTTTCCTCACTGAAGAGCAAAGCCAGTAATGACGGTTACCAGGGTTTCTCCATACGCTGCTGGCCGGAATTTTTTACTGAATATGGATGCGCTGCCTGCGGCGCCATGGGCATGCTCAACACCGAGGGGATTGCTGCCGGATGCGAAGCGGATGTCTACGGAACCCTCAGTACCCTGATTCTCAATTGGATGGGGGAGGAACCGGCGTTTATTGCTGATCTGGTCGATATCGATGCCGACCAGGACACAGGGGTGTTCTGGCATTGCGGACTCGCCCCCCTGAGCATGGCCGATCCCGACGCACCGGTGGAAGCAGGAATTCATTCCAACCGGAAAAAACCCCTGGTTAACGAATTCCCCCTGAAAGCCGGCAGGGTGACCCTCTTCCGCCTCAGTCAGTCTCAGAATCTGAACCGTATGATCATTGGAGGAGGAACGATGCTGAAAGCTCCTAAAAGTTTCTCAGGAACCTCAGGCGTGATCCGATTTGACAGACCTGCATCCGAAGTCCTGGAAACGGTGATGAAGGAAGGGCTCGAACACCACTACGGCATTGCTTATGGAGACTTGCGCCATTCCCTCAAACTACTGGCACAGCAACTGGATTTGCCTGTGTTTGAGTTGACTTAATCAATCGGAAGTCCGCTGGGAACCCGATCAGGTTTCCCCAATTCCCCGTGGATGCTGTTTTTTCCTGTGAGGCTTTCAAGAAATGAGATGATTTGAGCGATCTCATTCTCTGTAATTGAGATTGGAGTGATGTCGAGATGCGACTTCAATCGTTCCCTTTCGAACCGATCCTCTAAGACCACAAAATCAATTTCGGAAAGCCAAGGGGCATCCGCAAGAATGACCTGTTTTGGATCCCAGTTTTCCAGAGAATTCAGAGGATCCAGATGGTGACGGATGATGCCCTCTAGATCGGCATAAGCACCATTGTGTCCGTATGGAGCGGTGACGGCCACATTACGGAGTGAAGGAGTCCGAAAACGGTAGGCGTCTTCAAGACGGTCGGTTTCGACCATCCTTCCAACATCACGAACATAAGGGTCAAAGGGACGGGTGCGGCCTGGGCCAAATTGAGGAATGGCCAGGGCGTGAAATTTCTGGTCGGTGAAGAGGATTCCCTGATGGCACTGAGCGCATTGGGCTTTTCCGTAAAAAAGTTCCATTCCCTTTTTTTGCTTTGGATTGAGAGCCTCCTCATGACCCATCAAAAATTCATCAAAAGGGCTGTCATAACTTCGCCATTCAAAGTTGATGAATTCACTCAAAGCGTTACCGATATGGAATATCCGAACATCACTTGGGTTTTGGATGTCATCAAATGCTTCCACAAACATTTTCCCGTATTCCGGGATGGTTCTGACCCTTTTTGTCAAAATCGGCCATCCTTGGTCGATGCGGTCATAAATGGCTCCTGCCACTTGGTTTTCTCCCGAGTTGCCGGCCATCTCAAATTCAGAGGCCATGGGAAGCAGGGACTGTGCAGCAAGCAGATTATCGAGACCTTGTCCTAACCACTCCTCAGCAGGGCTATTGAATCCATTCTCATAACCCCATCCCGGACTGAGTTTTCCATCATAAAACATGACTTTGATTTGATGTGCACCGAGATTGAAAAGCGACGGACTATTTCTGGGAATCCGTTTTTGAATCCTGGAATTCCCTTTTCCTGCAGTTCTATCGGGCCCCAATCCTACTCCTCCCTCACCAACACCAAGTGAAAGACCATCCGCTCCATGGTGGATATGGTTATGGCAGGTTCCACAGGAAATATTGCGATTTCCTGAAAGGATAGGATCATAAAATAAGAGTCTTCCCAATTTTACTTTTTTTTGATTCACAGGAAGAAAATCCTTCTCCGAAAGTGGTTTCAAATTTGAAGCACTGACAAATTGGAACCCAAGGAAAAAAAAGAGAGAAGGAACGAGAAGAAATTTCCAATTTGTGGAAGGAGCAAAATGTCCAAGAAACTTTTTCTGTTTTGTTGTGTTTTCTTTCACCTGTCGTTTCATGCTTTGGCAGATCTTGAAAAAGCCCGGGATCTGATGGAAGCCAATCAATTTGAGCAGGCCATGGAAGAATTGATTCCCGCTGCCCGCTCGGGGAATGCTGAAGCCGAAGAACTGATTGGCGTGATGTATGCGATGGGGCTTGGAGTGGAACGAGATGAAATTAGAGCCTTTGACTGGTACTTGCGTTCCGCGATGAAAGGGCACCCTGGAGCCCAGTCTGGAGTCGGGTGGTACTACGAAGTCGGAATCGGAATGCCTGCTCCTGATCTTGTCCGGGCCTATGCCTGGTACGTCCTTTCTGCGATCGGCGGAGATCCTGATGCGGCGATCAGTCAGGAAGAAGTGGTCAAGAAAATGACGAAGGAACAGATTGAAAAAGCGCATCTGCTGATTGATGACTACCGGGTTTGGCTTTATCCTTTTCGATGATCTTTCACCGATTTCATCCTCATAGAATTCCCTACCCGCCTGAGATAAATCCAAAAAACCTGGGGATTCCCAAAGAAATCGGTTCCACGTAGGTGATCAGAAAAATCACTATAACTTCAATGGCTAGGAATGGAAGAATCGCCTTTGAGATCGATTCAATTTTTTCTCCAGAAACAGAAGAAGCAACAAAGAGTACCAGCCCCATCGGTGGAGTGGCCAGCCCGACGGTCAGGTTGACACTCATGATAATCGCAAAATGGACCGGATGCACCCCCAAATCAGTGAAGATTGGTCCCAAAATCGGAGCAAGGATGATGATGGCGGGACCTGCATCAAGGAACATCCCAACAACAAATAAAAGAAGGTTGATCAGGAATAAGAGGATTAAAGGATTTTCAGAAAGACTGAGAATCCAAGCTGCCAAGATTTCTGGAGCATGGGAAAGGCTCACCACGGTTTTGAAAGCCATCGCGGCGCCAACCAGAAGCAGAACCACCGAGGACGTCATCGCTGCTTCCATCAACACTTTGGGCAGATCCCGGGTGGTCATGGATTTGAGAATGAAAAGACTGACCATAAGGGCGTAAAATGCGGCAACGGCGGAAGCCTCGGTTGGAGTAAAAATCCCTCCTAAAATCCCTCCCAGGATGATCACCGGCGTCATAAGAGGAAAGAAGGCCTTTAACGAAGCTTGTCCTCGGGCACCCCAACTGGCCCTTGCTGTTGCTGCCGGGAAGTCATAACGCTGTGCCATGAACCAGGTCATCATCATCAACCCCACTCCTACAAGGATTCCCGGGATGATCCCTGCCAGAAAAAGAGCTGCAACACTTTCTCCCATCACGTAGGAATAAATGATCATGATCCCTGAAGGTGGAATGATCGGCCCGATCACGGAAGAGGCTGCGGTGATGGCAGCAGAAAATTTACGGCTGTAACCGTTTTTTTCCATAGCCGGAATCAGCATCGATCCCAGGGCCGAAGTATCTGCTACCGCAGAACCTGATAGACCCGCAAACAGCATGGAACTCAGAATATTGACGTGAGCCAGGCCACCCCTGAAATGACCCATCATCGCTTGGGAAAACTCGACCAGTCGGGTTGTGATTCCACCACGGTTCATCAAGACTCCAGCCAGCATAAAAAATGGAATTGCCATCAAGGGGAAACTGTCCATTCCGTTGTAAACATTTCTGTAAAGCAGGGCGAGATCCCGTTGTTGATCATTGAGCCAGAGCAGAAGCCCCGGAGCGGCCAAAAGCCCGAAAAATACCGGCAGGCCGATCATCAGGAACAACAGAAAGAGAGGAAGGAAAAATGCGAGCATTCAGTTGTCCTCAGAAACGGGTTGATCAGGATCACGAGGCAATTCCCGTTCAGGGTCCCAAATTTTATAGAATTGTTTGATGATCAATTCCACATTGACCAATGTCATCAGTCCAAGTCCGACTGGAAGGGATAAGTACATCCAGGCCAGTTTGATCGGTGTTGCTTGCATCCCAATCAAATGAAGAGGCCATTTGAGTGACGAGGATGCGAAAAGCCAGCCGGAGTTGACATGTTTCCATCCAAATTGAAGACCGATGACAAGAACCATCAATGAAATCATCAACAGCAACAGACTGATAAAAGCTCCTGCTCTTGGATGAAACATCCGAAGCAGCATTTCTATAGAAACAAAACCTCCCCAACGATAGGCACTGGGTGCGATTAAACCGGTCATCCAGAGCATTAAAAAACGCGCTGCTTCATCAGGCCATGGAAGTGCTGAATTCAACCCGTATCGGAAAAGGACCTGCACCAGGATAATGACGACCATCAACCCTATGGCTATCCAAGCCAGGTGTCTTCCAATTCTTAAAATGAAGGTATTCAACAGAACAAGGCTTTTGAGCAAGAACATCATGGTATCAATCTCCTTATTTGATGACCATGATCAGGGCCTTGTAGATCGGTGAGGTGATAGGAGAGTGACTGAAACTTTTCGGCTTCAGTCACCCTTTGATATAAATAAGTGACTTAAATTGGAGTTCTATGAGCACTCCAGAAATTTAATCAGTTGATGTCCTGTAAGGTTCCGGACTCGATGTCACCTTCTGCTTTGGTCACAGCACTGGTCAGAGCATTGAAGATTTTCGAACCATTTTTGACATTGGATTTGAACCAGTCATAGACAGGTGTAGCAGCTTTTTTGAAGCTAGCTTTTTGAGCAGGAGTTGGAACATAAAGATTTCCTCCTCCGGCGACAAAATCTTCGTAGGCCTTAATGGACTTACGCTTTGGTGATGCGAAGGTGGCCTGCTGGAGAGCAGCAAAACCGTCTACAACAACACGACGCATATCATGAGGCATGGACATGAAGGTGTCATTCGACATCCACCACAAAGCACCCATATAGGCATGACCGTCTAAGGTTACATATTTCAAACCTGCATCCGGGAATTTCATGTTCATGATGTCGGTGATGCCATTTTTTGAACCTTCAACGACACCGGTCTGAAACGAGGTGAAGAGTTCCGGCCAGGGAATCGGGGTTGGAGACGCACCCAAAGCTTTCACCAATTCCTGTGGAAGATCTGCAACCACGGTTCGGATTTTTAATCCGCGCATGTCAGAAGGCTCAGCAATTTGTCGTTTGGTATTCGCGAAATTTCTCCATCCACCTGTGTTACCAATTGTCATCAGCCGGATTTTTCCTCCTGAATCCTCAAGAGCCATTTGCCTCATGGTTCTGGTAAAATCACCGGTGAGAACATGTTCTGCAATCCGGTCATTGCTCATCAGATAAGGCAAATCAAGAACCTGTACGTAGGGGAAGATTCCTGCTGCGCCACCCGAAGTGGAAATGTAGATGTCAATTGAACTGTCTGCTACACCCTGAAGACACTCTGCACCTTTTGAACAAAGTTGGGTACCAATAAAAAGTTCTACTGAAATGGCACCGTTGGATGCTGCTTCCACATAATTTTTGAAGACCACTAAACCGTCATAGTCTTCATCATTTTCATTTGAGTTGGCAGTTGCCCTCAGATTGAATTTGGCAGCAGAAGCGGAACCTAATATCATCCCGAAAACCAAGAATGATGAAAGTAGACTTCTGAGAAATGATTTACTGATCATACTTCATCTCCTTAAAAGAAGTGATTAACAAAAAAACATTAAAAAAATAGGACTTCTATCATATACATGAATATGAAGATTTCAAACAAAAATTTATATCAGCACCGGTTTTAAGTGAAAGTAAGGAATTTGCCAAGAAGGATGAGATGGAATTAACCCCTTTTGTCGTCTCAGGGCTGATGCTCTGTTTTCTTTGGTCGGGGTTCATCCGATCGGGTTTAGGATTCGGGGGATTGGTGTTGACCTTACCTTTTGCACTGATGGTGGTGGACTCGCCTTTGGACATCATGCCTTTGGCGGTTGTCCATGCCTTCGTGGTGGGGATTTCGACGGTTTTCCTCAGATTCAGGAATGTCGATTGGATGCAATTATTAAAGATGATCAAGGTGATGGCGATCCCGGTGCTGTTTGGTTTATTTGGTCTGATCACGATTCCTGAGACCTGGCTGCTGTTGCTCGTATTCGGCGTGGTGTTGATGTATTCCGTCAATTACATCCGGCCTTTCATCCAGCTCAAAGTGGGCGGTTGGTCAAACACCCTGGTGCTCATGCTGGGGGGGTACCTCTCCGGATTGGCATTGATCGGTTCTCCCCTGATCGTTGCGGTGGCAGGGCACCGGATCGAACGTCATCGGCTTCGGGACAGTTTGCTGGCGCTCTGGGTTGTCCTTTCCCCTCCGAAACTGGTGATCCTGTTTTATTCCGGGGTCGATCTTCACCTGGATTGGCAATGGTGGTTGTTGCCGGTGAACCTGCTTGGTCACCTTTTGGGAATGAAGTTTCATGATCATCTGCTCAGGCTGCGGACCGAGGCTTTTTACCGCTGGCTGGGTGCGGTGCTGATGCTGGTGGTACTGGTTGGAATCTACAGGGTTCTGACCCGCTGAACTGGGAAAAACCCTGCAATCACGTGTGGGAAGATTCAGGTTCAGCCCGGGAGTCCGTCGATTCTTGGACGGGTCAGGATCGGATAATAGAGCAACAGGAAGATTCCGAAGGCTAAAATCCAAAACACCTGGGCAAGGGCAATCCAGGTCAGGTATTCCTCAGGCCATAGCAGCGGGAAAAAGACCCTAAAAATGACTCCGCTGATCAGCAACGCCAAGGCGTATGTGAGGTTTGAAGGAGGTTCATGGATGCTGCGTCCGCTATGACCGAGGGAAACCCGGGCCATCATGCTCAGTGAGATCAAGCCAATCCCGCCCATTGCGAAGGCATGCACGGCGAGGAAGGGATTCCATCCGAAATAGTGTGTTCCTGCGTGGAGCAGAAAGCCCGAGATCATAAACAAATAGGCGGCAAATAGGCTCCAAAGCAGAGGTTTTTTCCAGATTCCCGGGGTGAGCCATCCTGAAATCCGAATGGCGTGAATCGCGAAGAGGGCCAAAGCAAAATGGGCGGAATAATCGGATCCGGGGAACAATAACTCCCAGGCAAAAAAGAAAAGGAAGATGACGATGCCGCAGAGGTCCAGCCAGTTCGAGTTTTTCAGTTCCACCGAATAACCCACTCCTCGTTCGGTAAAGAATGGAATCACCCGGCGGCCCATGGTCAATACCAGTCCGATGATGAGATACAGCCCTCCGTAAAGCCCCCAACGAATGCCGTCGGCAAACCAACCCATGATTCCCGCATAAAAGGCGAGGTTTGAGAAACCGAGAAGCAGCAGTTTGGCGAGGATCCCGGACTGACGCCATTGTCGAACTTTAAGGATCGGTTTCATCACCGCTACGCTCAGCAGGATCCAAAATCCGAGATCGCATACCAGCATCAGCCACGGTGAAACGGCGAGGTCGAGCATCGATGCCAGCCTTGCCGCCAGCCAGAGTAAAAAGGGGAGCATCAGTCCGGTTCCCTGAAGAGCAGGCTGTCCTGTCCAGTTACAGACCGCCGTCAGCAGGAATCCCGCAATTACTGCCATCGCATAACCGTAAAGCATCTCATGGGCATGCCAGTGAATGGAGGACATTCTAGGAAAACTGTGGGCCCAGCCAAAGCTGTAGGAGGCGGTCCAGAGAATCATGAAGAGCACCGCGATCATCCCTGCTCCAAGGAAAAACGGACGGAAGCCGAGTTGGAAGAGAATTGAAATTCGATCTAGCTCTTGGAGTTCTTGCTTCTGGGCCGACATGCTATTTTCAAAGGAGGCATTGGAAGCATGGCTTCATTTTTTCCACGCCCTATTCCCTGCTTTCCGGTTTAAATCAGGTTGAAACTTAGACGTTTCAGCATCATGCTAAATCATTCATCTTATTCCTTTTTCACACCTTTACAACCAAAGAGGATGAACATGCCAATTGAAGAAGATTTCAGAGATGCGGCAGACCGCGCGACCAAACTGCCCAAGAGACCGCCCAACGATGTCCTGCTCCAGCTTTACAGCCTCTACAAACAGGGCACCGAAGGGGATGTGAGCGGGACCCGACCGGGATTTGCCGATTTTGAAGGCCGAGCCAAGTACGATGCCTGGAATAAGCTTCAGGGCAAGACCTCCGAAGAGGCGATGCAGGAATACATCAATCTGGTTCAGGATCTGGAAAAAGAAACTGCCGGATGATTCCATCGGGTTATCGCCCTGAGGTGATGTTTCTTTCTGATATGATCTTTTCTCTCCGATACAGAATAAGCAATTGATGGTTGAAAGCGCTTCTCTGCAAGAGCTCTCGGGAAAAATCCGTGGGGGTGAAATCCGCTCCGAGGAGGTCATGGCATCGGCTTATGACCGGATTGAGGCTCATGATTCGGATTTGAATGTTTTCCGTTCGCGACTGGACCGGGAAACGGCCCTGAAAAAAGCCAGGGAGATTGACCAGCGAGCTGCATCAGGAGAAAAACTTGGGCCCCTGGCAGGCATTCCGGTATCGATCAAGGACAACATCTGCATCCAGGATCCTGAGTTGAATGGAAGCTGTGCCTCGGCCATCCTGGAGGATTATGCCTCACCTTACGATGCTCATGTGGTGGAAAGGCTGAAAGCCGCGGACGCCATCATCATCGGCAAGACCAACATGGATGAATTCGCGATGGGTTCCTCCACGGAGAATTCGGCCTACGGCCCGACGCTCAATCCCTGGGACCGTGACAGGGTTCCGGGAGGAAGCAGCGGAGGCGCTGCTGTTTCGGTAGCTTCCGGCATGGTCCTGCTGGCACTGGGTTCCGATACCGGAGGTTCCGTACGGCAGCCTGCATCGCTGTGCGGGGTGACCGGGGTGAAGCCCAGTTATGGAAGTGTTTCACGTTACGGGCTGGTCGCCTACGGCTCTTCCCTGGACCAGATCGGCTGCCTGGCGAAAAGCTCGGAAGACTGCAGTTACGCTCTGGAAGTGATCCAGGGGCATGACCCGAGGGACAGCACCTCTTCCGACCAGACCCTGGTAGGTGACGGAAAAGATCTGGAACTGCAGGGGAAACGTTTCTGTCTTCCGGAAACCTACCTGGATCCCGAAGTGGTTGACGCAGAAGTCATCGAGGCGATTTCCGAGGCCGAATCGATGCTGCTGAAAGAAGGCGCAGTGATTGAAAAACGCCCGCTGGAGTTTCTCCGCTTCGTGATTCCAACCTATTACATCCTTGCTTTTGCAGAAGCCAGTTCCAACCTGGGACGCTTTGACGGCATCCGTTATGGGGTCCGCAGTCAGAAAGAGGCGAACCTGAAATCATTGTATTCGGATTCCAGAAGCAAAGGTTTCGGCAGGGAAGTCCAGCGCCGGATCATGCTCGGTACCTTCGTCCTCAGTTCAGGGTATTACGATCAGTTTTATGGGCGTGCGACCCGGGTCCGGGCCGGGATGGAACAGCAGATCGGAAAGCTGTTCGAGGAATTCGATTTCATCCTCGGTCCGGTTTCCCCGTTTCCTGCTTGCGGATCTTTGTAGTGTTTTGCCGAATTTAACCCGCTGTCCTGCGATCTCGATTCCGGGGAAACACACCAAGGACGGACTGCCTGTGGGCATCCAGCTGATGGGACGCCGTTTTGAAGATCCCCGGCTGCTTGCTGCCGCAAGAGGAATGCAGCAGCATCTTCAGTATTACCAGTTGGCTCCAAACCTTTGACTTCATTCTTATGCTTGACCTGAAACTGATTCGCTCCCAAAGCGAAACCATTGCGGAAAACTGTAAAAACCGGAACCTGGATCTCGATATTCCCGAACTGCTTCGTCTTGATGAAGAAGTTCGGGCGATGAACACCCAACTCGATACCATTCGACAGCAGCGTAACGAGATCAGTAAAACAATGAAGCAGCCGCTTTCCCAGGAGGAACGGCAGCCTTTGATCGAATCATCCAAATCACTTCGCGACGAAGAAAGCAAGCTCGAGGAAAACTTCCGGGAATTGAAGGAAAAACGGGATGATCTCCACAGGATGATTCCAAATCTGACCCATCCTGATTCACCGATCGGCTTGACCGATGAAGACAACCTCCCTTTGCGGGAGGTGGGCAAGGTCCCTGAGTTCGAATTTGAACCCAAGGACCATGTGGATCTGATGGAATCCCTCGACCTGGTTGATTTTGAAGGCGGGGCCAAGGTGGCGGGACAGAAGTTTTATTACCTCAAAAACCAGGCGGTTTTCCTGGAACTGGCTCTCGCGAATTACGCACTAAACCTGCTCCGAGAGGAGGGCTTCACTCCGTTCATGACCCCGGATCTCGCCCGAAACCAGATTCTGGACGGCATCGGCTTCAACCCAAGGGGCGAGGAAACACAGATCTACTCCGTTGAGAACAGTGACCTTTCCCTGATCGCCACCGCGGAAATCACTCTTGGGGGGCTGCTGGCGAACCAGATCATCGACGCGGACCAACTCCCCCTGCTTTACGCAGGACTGTCCCATTGTTACCGAACCGAAGCAGGTGCTGCCGGACGTGAATCGAGGGGTTTGTACCGGGTTCATCAATTTTCCAAAATCGAAATGTTCGCCTTCACCCACCCCGATCGCTCGGAGGAAATGCATGAGCGGATGCGTGAAATCGAGGAACGAATCTGCCAGGATCTTGAAATTCCTTTCCGGGTGGTCGATATCTGCACCGGAGACCTGGGTTCCCCTGCCTATCGCAAATACGATCTCGAGGCATGGATGCCCGGTCGGGGGAAATGGGGGGAAATCACATCAACTTCGAACTGTACCGATTATCAGTCCAGGAGGCTGAACATCCGTTTCAAGGACAAGCAGACCGGCAACAACCGATTCGTCCATATGCTCAACGGAACTGCGATTGCTGTCTCCCGGACTTTGATTGCCCTGATCGAAAACGGTCAGCGTGCTGACGGTTCCATAAGACTTCCGCCATGCCTTGGGATCCCGGACATTCCTGCTCCCGGGGCTTAACACTTCATGTTTTCCATTACGCAGGGCTGAATGATTCACTTCATTGAGGAGATCAATATGCGTCTATGGATCCTTGTTATGGTTGTGTCGTTGACTCCCTGGCTGGTTCAGGCTGAACTTCCGCTGGGAGAGGTGCCTCCGCTGATCGAGCTTTCCGGAGACAAGGGGGGAAGGATCAATGGTGAAAGCTGGAGCAGCAGCGAACTCCAGGGGAAGGTATTTGCCCTTTTCTATGCTGATCCCGATGAGGCGGACCTCAACAATGATGCCAGCGAAGCGATCAAAGCCGAGGATTTTGACAAGCAGAAATATGGTTCCGTCGCGGTGATCAACATGGCGGCTACCTGGATGCCCAATTTCGCGATCCAAATGAAATTGGAAAGCAAGCAAAAGGATTATCCGGACACAACCTACGTCAGAGATCTGGAGAAGATCCTGGTCCAGCAATGGGGTCTTGCTGATGACAGCAACGATGTGCTGATTTTTGACCGTGAGGGGAAAGTGGTTTTCAGTGTCGACGGACAGTTGAACCCGTCACAGATTGAGGAGATGCTGCAGACGATCCGAAAAAATTTGTAGGAAATCTCAGGATTCGGCCGCCAGTTCTTTACGAGCGGCAACTGCGAGGGCGTCGGCACGTTCATTTTCAGGGTCTCCCGCATGGGCTTTGACCCAATGCCAGCTGACCTGGTGCAGTTGATCCAGTCGGAGCAGTTTTTCCCAGAGGTCACGGTTGAGCACCGCTTTACCGCCACTGGTCCGCCAGTTTTTCAACTGCCAGTTTTGAAGCCACTTTTGCTCGAAGGCGTTGCGGAGATAGCTGGAATCGGTATACAGTTCAACCCGGCATGGTTGCTTCAGGGCGGAAAGGGCCTCCACCGCGGCAGTCAATTCCATGCGGTTGTTGGTTGTATCAGCTTCTGCTCCGGAAAGTTCCTTGCGTTGCTGGTGTTTTTGGGAAATCAGAACTGCACCCCAGCCTCCCGTCCCGGGGTTCGGGGAGCAGGCACCGTCGGTGTAGATGACAACATGCTGGAGCGATGAATCGGTCATGGTGAAACAAGCTAACACGAGTCTTCCTGAAAGTCATATTCCGGTTCAAAACGGATGCGGCGGGCTGAAGATTTTAATGTGACCTGAGGATATGGAAGGTTTTGTTCAGTACGGCAGTTGGATCCTGATCGATCCGGATGAGCGGCACATCGATTTGATCGAGGAAACCATCGATCTTGAAAATCTCTGCGACCTGCTCCGTTGTGATTCGACCGATCTGCTCAATCTTGGCGACAGCTATCTTGGTTTTGTCGATGGGGAAGGCGCCTGGCAGGAAAGACAGACGGAATGGGAATTTGATGGAAAATCATGTTGGGGTCCGATGTTGATTTTCATCATGGGAAACGATGATCTGGACATGCTTTCCTGCAGCGAAGAGGATCTTCAAGCGATTGAAAACCGAGTCCGGTTCCTGGAAGAAACCGAGTTTCAGGGGCCGATGAATTCACAACCCTTATCCATTCAGCACTCATGAGTACAAGTTTTCAAGCCCTGGTCGTCCGTCAGGCGGAAGAAAAGCAATATTCCCGGAAAATCGAAACACGCAGCACCGACGACCTTCCGGAAGGTGAGGTGCTGGTCCGGGTTCATTATTCGTCACTGAACTACAAGGACGGGCTTTCCTGCATCGGTGCCAAAGGTGTCACCCGCGAGTATCCCCATACTCCGGGAATCGATGCTGCAGGAATTGTTGAGTCGAGCAGTTCCGACGAATTCAAATCCGGGGATTCGGTGATCGTCACCAGTTACGATCTCGGAATGAACACTTCCGGGGGATTCGGTCAGTTCATCCGGGTTCCTTCGGCTTGGGTGGTGCCTTTGCCCGAAGGGATGACCTTGAGGGAGAGCATGGTTTACGGAACCGCAGGATACACCGCTGGACTTTCCGTAAATGCACTCCTGCACCAGGGTTTGACTCCTGAGCAGGGACCGATTGTTGTCACCGGCGCCAGTGGAGGAGTCGGTAGTGTTTCAGTAGCCTTGTTGGCAGGGTTAGGGTTTCAGGTAAAGGCTTCCAGTGGAAAAACAGAAGCCGCCGGTTTTCTCAGGGAACTCGGTGCCACGGAAATCATCGGTCGTGAGGAGGTCAATGATGAATCGGGCAAACCGATGCTGAAACAGTTATGGGCCGGAGGAATCGATACCGTCGGAGGAAATACCCTCTCGACCATGATCAAAGCCTGCCAGGCCGGAGGTGCGGTGGCTGTCACCGGGAATGTTGCTTCTCCTGATTTGCCCATCACCGTGTTTCCCTTTATCCTCAGGGGAGTGAACGTTCTCGGGATCGATTCCCAGAACACCCCCATGGCCCTGCGAAGGAAAGTCTGGAACCTGCT
>LNZD02000231.1 GCA_001469005.2 SAR324 cluster bacterium lautmerah10 | reverse complement strand
GTGTAGCCATGTTCAAGATGGGAGTCCTGGTCAATTCCAAATAGGATTCCCAATTCATCGGTCCATTTCAGCCATTGTTCTTTGTTGGGCTGATGGCTGCGTTTCCATTGAGATCCTTCCTGTTGCTCTGAAAAGACAGGGAGGAAACACGGATTGAGAATCAGCAGGAACATTTCTTCCCGGGTGTAATCACGGTCACAAAGTTCGAGCAGTTTTTTTGCCGCGTCCTGAAGACGGCTCGCACTTCCGCTGACCCCGTCAATCAATTGGAAGGGCAGATCGTGGAGGTTATGAAAAACGTCCTCAAGCTCATGCTGGTAGCGTTCGATTTCATAGGCAATCACTGCAATTTCATTGAATCGCAGTTCCGGGTCCTGATGGACCGATTCCCAAATCAGGCTCCCCACCGCCTCCGCCTCACGTCTGTGACTGGTGCAGGCCAACAACTGGATGCTTTGATCCTGTTCCTGTTTCAGGTTTTCTTCCCGTCTCGGTTCCCTTACAAGAATGTCATGCTGAATTTGACGCAGCATACTGGGAGGGTCTGATGATGATTCCAGGGGGTCGGTGAAATGTTCGTCAAACTGCCATTCCTTCCACTCGTTGAGCAAACGGATGTTTTCCCGACCGGGTCGACCCCAGGCTTGGAGGAACGGGTTCTCCTCTTCATTACGGATCAGTTCACCTGCTTCCAGATCCGCCTCACTGATTCGGGTATCCTCCTGGAAATACTTGCGATAACGGTCCAGTTTTTCCCGTAATTCCTGCTTTTTTTCCCAAACCGATTGCAGGTTTTCCCAAAACTCCATGCAGGGATTGAGGGCATAGACATGGATATCCCGATACTGCGAACACTTTTCCGTCAAGGCCCTTTGGTGAAAATGGGAAAAATAAGAAAGTCCGAAGATGTGAATTTTACGTTTTTGAAATCCCTCTTCTCCTTCCATTATTTCCGGAAGTTCTTCGTATAAACGGCTCAGGGTTTTTAGTTCCGGATTGTTCTTTTCCTCAGCATTTTCTGATTTGATCAGGCTTCCTTGCGGACCAAAAAGACTCAGCCAGAGTTCGCGCTGCCATTGTTCCAGCACCGAAGGATGGGACTCGAACATAAAATCCCCTTCTTTCCAGCGTCCAAGGATTTCCGTATTTCGAGAATATTCATAATCCTGAAACAACCTAGATATCTTGGCAGAGAGTTGAAAAAGCCGTTTCTCACGGTCCTTTACAGAAGTTTCACTGCTGCTGTTGAGGTATTGCTGAAGCGGTTTCCAGACAGGGTCGGGATCGACCGATTTTTCACGAAGATGCTCCAATAGCAGTCTCTGGAGCATCATCCGGGTGATGAGAACACCCTTGGAAAATTTCCTTCCCGGAAGCAGGATCATCTCCTGCAATGCTTTTTCGAGCGGAAGAAATCGAAGATTTGCAGCAATCCCGACACGCTGCGCCAACTGCAGTGAAATCCACTTCTGCAGGCTGAAATTCGGAACAACGATCTCCGCTTTTTCAAACGGATCCTCTAGTTCCAGATTCTGCGCCAGGGGGCCAATCAGTCGATCGAGACGGTTGGAGTAATGGAGTTTCGGCATGATCAGGAAGGAAGTTACTGCCTGAAAAAATCAGGAGCGGATCTCCAATGCTGCACTAAACGGTTGTCTGCTCAGGGGAACACAAATGCTGTTGTTACAGGCCTGGAACACGAGCTCTCCCTCAAAATCCTGAATCCCTCCGGAAGCTTCGGGTGAAATTTGGAAATCCTGCTCGAGCAAGAGTTCCCCCCGATGCAGCAAAACTTCCTTTTCAAGCACCGCATCCCACTCAAGAATCGGGGGCTTTTCCCGCAAAGGACCGTTCAACTGATGCACCTTGGAAAATGCCTCCAGCCGGGTCGGCACGTAGTCTCCGTCATCGGAACCATGGATGGAATAAAGATGCCATCCCTCTGGAATGAGAACCCTCACCTGGAGGGACAATCGAGCACCCGGGTCTACCTTGAACTGATCAAACTCCGCAAAAATGCTGAGTTCAGGAACTTCGGAATGGGACCCAGATTCGGAAAAAGCCTGATTCAAAAAGGATCCGCTCCGCAATCCAGAAAGCTGATTTTTTTCTGAACTCCAGAGGCTGCTGAAAGACCGGATTGATGATTTCAACATCCGCGGTGTCTCTGAGCCTTTCAAGTTCTTTGGTGAGCACCGATTGTTGGAGCTGTTGGCGGAGTCTCAAGCGGATCTGCTGCTTGAGGGTTTCCGGATCCGCATCCTCCATACGCTTTCCCTGGAGCTGGATCAGATCGACCCGGTCCTCATCGTCACTGAGGGCGAAAGGATTGGATTCGGTAAGGGAAAGTGCTGTTTTGCGGAAGGTCTCATTCTGTCCCAACTGGGGCAGATATTGGGTCATTGCCGTGAATTCAAAAGTCTGCGCTTGAAGTCCGTTTTCTGATGCCAGATCTTCCATGGTTGTTCCAGTCTTAGCCTGCGAAAGCGCCTGTCCCGCTTTCACCCGTGCCATTTCTCCGGCACGTTTCAATTTCAGGGCTTCCCGGGCTGCTTCCTGAACTTCTTCGAACTCCTGACGGACGGGTTCCTTGATTTCGACCAGTTGATAAACGACATGTCCCTGGAGGGAGTTCCGTTTCCAGATGCCCTTTTCGCCTGATTCCTTTGCTTCCAATTCGGAAACCAGTCCGTATGCGGAACCCAGTCCTGGGATCAGATCATTTCTTGAAAATGCCTCACTGGATTCGATCGACTTGGAAAACTCATCCGCGACCTTCGAAAGTTCCTTGTCAGGAATCACTGCTTCGATCCGGGTCAGTTCTTCATTCAGTTTCTTTTCCGAACGTTTTTCCGTCAGCAAGGCGGTGATCTCTTCCCGTACTTCTTCAAGGTCTTTTTCCACCTGCTCTTCCCGCTCATCGACACGGATCAGGTGCAATCCGAATGGAGACTGAACGATGTCTGAAACTTCGCCGATGGCCAGGCGAAATGCCGCATCCTCAAAAGCCGGAACCATTTCACCCGGCTGAAACCATCCGAGATCTCCTCCTTTTTCTGCCGTGGCATCTTCAGATTTGGTTTTTGCCAAGGCTTCAAAATCTCCTCCCTGCCTGATTTCATCGAGCAGCTGCTGGAGTTCCTCCCGTCGTTGCTGGAGTTGTTCCTCTTCGGCATCCGGATCGACTTTGAATAAAATATGCCGGGCCTTGACTTTGGGCGGAGTGGTGTAGGTTTCGAGGTTTTTTTCGTAATAACGGCGGATTTCACGTTCCTTGACCTTGACCTCTTCCTGGAAATCCTGAAGCCCCAACACGAAGGATTCGATGCGGTATGCTTTCTCGGTTTTGAAGGCATCCCGGTTTTCTTCGAAATACTGACGAACCTCACCGTCTTTGATTTCAACGCCGGGGATAAAAACCTGTGGGTCAAAGTGCAGGTATCCGATCTGGATCTTCTGATTCTCGAGTTGATACATTTCATCCACTTCATTGGAACTGACCAACAACCCGACCCCGATCAGTTTCTGAAGTTTTCTTACCTTCAGTTCTTCCCGTAATGAATCTTCGTATTCCTGGCGAACGATACGGTTTTGACTTAAAACGGTATTGTAGGTCTCAAAATCAAAATTCCCGTCTTTTTGGAAATAAGGCTGATTGCGGATTTCTTCCTGCAATTCCAGATCGGTTGCCTCCAGGTTCATGTTTTCGGCTTCGATGGCAAGCAGTTCCTGATCGATCATCTGCTCAAAAACCCTCTGCCTGAGATTGATCTGTTCGGCAAAGGCATCGGCGTTTTCTCCAAATTGCTGGCGCAACGACTGCAGCCGGTTTTGATAGGCCTTACGGTAATCCTTGAGCAGGATCTCCCGTCCGTTGACCTTGGCAATCACTTCCTTACGGTCTCCAAAACTGCCGACTCCAAAGGAAACTACAAACGTGACGCAGATGACTCCCAACAACAGCTTGAATAAAAAGCTCTGGGAGTATTCACGAAGTTCCTGTATCATTATGTGTTTTTTTCAGTGTAACGGTGGAAAGGTTTTTTTTTGAATTTAACCTGCTAATATGCTTGAATCACAGGTTTTTTTCAAGACCATTTTCCAGGACAATCGCACTACTTCCTCTATTTTATCCAATGATGGACCTCAAAGAGAAGATACGGACGATCCCGGATTTCCCTGAACCGGGAATCCTCTTTCGTGACATCACCACCCTCCTCAGTGACGCTGAGGCGTTGAATGAAATGATCGAAAGGTTCACTGAACACTACCGAGACGAGAAAATCGATCTGGTGGTAGGAGTCGAATCCCGAGGATTCATCGTCGGCGCTCCCCTGGCAATTCGCCTGGGCAAAGGATTTGTCCCGATCCGGAAGGCAGGAAAACTTCCAGGCCCAACCCACGGGGTGGATTATGAATTGGAATATGGGAAAGACCGGGTTGAAGTGCATCAAGACGCCATTCCCGAAGGAAGCAGGGTGTTGCTCGTCGACGATCTGATTGCCACAGGAGGCACCATCCAAGGCAGTGCCAAACTGGTAAAAATGGTGGGCGGAGTGATCGTCGGTTATGCCTTTGTCATCGAACTGGTTGACCTGGAAGGCCGGAAGGGTTTGCAGGAACCGGTTTTTTCCCTGATCGAATTTGAAGGACATTAGGATTGAAGGAGCCGGTTTTTGGGAGTGATTCTTGAAGAAAATAAACTAGAGGCCTGGCTTCATGATTTCCGTCAAACTATGGACAAACTGGTATTTACCAATGGTTGTTTTGACATTCTTCATGCAGGTCATGTGGACTACCTTCAAAAGGCCCGTCAACTTGGGGATGCCTTGTTGGTCGGTCTGAACAATGATGAATCGGTGAGGAAACTCAAGGGGGATTCAAGGCCGATTGTCGATGAAAAAGCACGTGCCATGGTGCTTGCGGCCCTCGAGGCTGTGGATGCAGTGGTACTTTTCAAAGAAGAAACACCAGGAAGATTGATCGATCAGGTACAACCCGATGTGCTGGTCAAAGGAGGAGATTACTTGGCAGAAGAGATTGTCGGATACCAGACCGTCACCACAAAAGGCGGGACGGTCAAAGTCCTTCCATTCCTGGAAGGCCATTCCACCACCAGTATCATCAAAAAAATCAAGGAGCAGGGATGATCATTGTCACCGGAGGAGCAGGTTTCATCGGCAGCAATCTGGTCAAAGGATTGAACCAGATGGGCGAAGAAAAGATCCTGATTGTGGATCATTTGAGTAATGCCTCCAAGCATCTCAATCTCAACCGATTGCGTTATTCCGATTACCTTGATAAGGAGCTTCTGCTGGAAAAACTCCCATCACTGCCGAAACCGAAAGTGATTTTTCATCAGGGCGCCTGCTCGGATACCACCGAATCCGATGGGCGTTACATGATGGACAACAATTACGAATACTCGAAAACCCTGCTGCATTACGCGATGGACAGGAAAATTCCTTTCCTTTATGCTTCCAGCGCTTCGGTCTACGGCAATGGAACCAACGGTTTTTCCGAGATTCCTGAGTCAGAATATCCTCTAAACGTTTACGGTTTCTCCAAATTTTCCTTCGACAATTACGTTCGTCGTTTTTTGCCTGAGGCTCAGTCCCAAATCCTCGGACTGCGTTATTTTAATGTCTACGGACCCCAGGAAACCCATAAGGGAAGGATGGCCTCCGTCGCCTTCCATCTATTTCACCAGCTCCGCAAAGGGGGTTCGATGAACCTTTTTGAAGGCAGTGAAGGATTCAGGAGGGATTTTATCCACGTCCAGGATACGATTCGGATCAACCTGCATTTTCTCGAATCAGGGAAGAGTGGGATCTTCAATGCGGGTACCGGAAAAGCGAGAAGCTTCACGGCCATCGGAGAATGCCTGAGGGAGATCGAGGGTTCCGGAGAATTGAAAAGCATTCCCTTCCCTGATGACCTCCGGGGAAAATACCAGGAATTCACCGAGGCCGACACCACCCGGCTCAGAGAAGCCGGCTACGAGGAGGAATTTCTCAGTCTGGAAGAAGGAATTCGGCTATACCACAAAATGCTTTCGGAAAATGGGGGCTTTCATCTCTGACAGGAAATGAATCCAGGTTCGGTTAATCCAGAAAAGGTCGATGTTATCAGCGAACTCCCGGGGTTCCAGTTCATCGACCACGTCGCTGTATCCGTGCTTCCGGGAGAATTGGAAGGACAGGTCCAGGCCTACCGGATGATGGGATTCCAGGAAATTCACCGTGAAGAAATTGAAGGCCGGGATCAGGTCCGGGAGGTCCTTTTAAAAATCGGAGAGAGTCCAAATCTGATTCAATTGGTGGAGCCTCTTAACCCTCAATCCCCGGTTCAGCGTCAGATCGACCGCAACGGAGGCCGCGGAGGATTGATCCATGTCGGATTCAGGGTCAAAGATTCCCAGTCTGCATTCAAATGGTTCCAGTCCCAGGGGTTCCGCCTCATTGATGAGCAGCCAAGACCCGGTTCGCGTGGAACGACGGTGTTCTTCGTCCATCCCAAATCCCATGCGGATCATCCTTTGGGTGTTCTCTACGAAATTGTCGAGGATCCAACGGATCCCTGTGACAAAGCTGAATTCTGATGAATACCTCGACGCCAGACATTCTCGTGGTTGGCGGAGCCGGATACATCGGTTCGCATGTGGTCAAAGCCCTTCGCGACGCAGGCAGACAACCGGTTGTCTTTGACAACCTGAGTACTGGTCTCAGGGAAAACCTTTTCCCGGACATTCCATTCATCCATGGAGACCTTCTCATTCCGGAACAGGTTCGTGACGCCATGAGAGGCATCCGGTCCGTGATCCACCTCGCCGCCCTGAAAGCCGCCGGTGATTCGATGCTCGAACCGGAACGCTACGCGCTTCACAATTTAAACGGAACCGTCAATCTGCTCCATGCCGCCGGAACTGCAGGAGTCCGCCATTTTGTTTTTTCCTCCAGTGCTGCAGTCTATGGAGAACCGCAGTACCTGCCTTTGGACGAAAACCACCCAACTGAACCTGCCAATTTTTACGGACAGACGAAGCTGCAAATCGAGATGCTTCTGTCCTGGTTCAGCAGATTAAGGAACATGCGTTATGCAGGCTTGCGCTATTTCAATGCTGCAGGCTATGACCCCGATGGAGAAGTGCGGGGACTGGAGAAGGAACCCAATAATCTACTGCCTCTGGTGCTCGAAACCCTGCTCGGTTGGCGTGAAAACCTTGAAGTCTATGGAACCGATTACGATACCGAAGATGGAAGCTGCATCCGGGATTACATCCACGTCAGTGACTTGGCCGACGCTCACCTTCGCGCATTGAATTTTCTTGAAGAACACGACGAGGATCTTGTCCTAAACCTTGGCACATCCAAGGGAATCAGTGTTCTCGAAATTTTGGATGCGGCCAGAAAAGTTTCCGGGATGGATCTGCCGGTGATTCACAGTGATCGGAGGCCGGGAGACCCGGCTGTGGTGCTTGCATCTGCGGAAAAAGCCGAACGGCTTCTAGAATGGAGTCCTGCATTCAGCGATGTGGAAACCATCCTGAAAACCATGCTGGCCGCCTATCGCTCGCATCACCGCTGAAAAATCATTCTGCTCCATCAACTTCCCCTTTGTAAGAAAGATATGTTGCATCTGGCGGTTTATTTGCAATAAATAGTAGAAATTCATTTTTCTGACCCAATACCTGAAACCTGTCCCGGTTACCGATGTACGAAATAGAGACCATCATTCCCCTGGCCCTGGTCATAGGCGTTTTGATGGGAGCAGGCATCACCTGGGCCCTGTTGAAAAACTCGGCATCCCAGGTGACGGAACGGGTCAGTCATGAATACGAAAGTGACTTGGCAGTCCTGGAAGAAAAACTGTTCTCCCGGGAAAATGAACTCTCACGACTGAATGCGGATCATGCCCGACTTGAAGCGGAACTGGATGAGCAGGTCCGTCAGTCCACTGACCTGAAAGTCCAGGCATCAAGGCTTCAAACACTGCTGGATGAGGCCCGGGAACAGGCCGATGAAAAAATGCGGATCCTCCGGGATGCCAAGGAACAGATGCGGCTGGATTTCCAGAACCTTGCCAACGAGATCCTGGAAGACAAAACCCACCGCTTCGCAGAACAGAACCAGGCCAACATCGATAATCTGCTCAGTCCGCTCCAGAAGGAAATCGGGGATTTCCGCCACAAGGTAGAAGAGGCCTACATCAGTGACACCAAAGACCGTGCGGTTTTGTTCAATGAAATCAGCCGGCTCAAGGAACTGAATCAACAGATCAGTCAAGATGCCGTTAACTTGACCAAAGCATTGACACGCGATTCCAAGGCCCAGGGGAATTGGGGAGAGTTGGTGCTCGAAAAAATCCTGGAGGAATCAGGACTGAGCCGGGGTCGTGAATTCGACATCGTCTCCAGTGGATACTATGACCAGCAAGAACCCTATCAGCCGGATGTAATCGTTCACCTGCCGGACGGACGGGATGTGGTCATCGACTCCAAAATCAACCTGAGTGCCTACCAGAATTTCAGGTCCATGGAGGAGGAGGGGAAACGTCAGGATTTTCTTCAGGAACACCTTCAGGTTTTCAGGCGGCATATCCGTGGCCTGCGTGAAAAGAATTTCGAAAAAATGGAAGGGGTCCGCAGTCTTGATTATGTGATCATGTTCGTCCCGGTAGAATCAGCCCTATTGACCGTCATCGATGAAGATTCCCAACTGCTTTATGATGCCAACGCTCAGGGCATCATGGTCGTCAGTCCCAGCAATCTTTTGCTCACTTTGCGCATTGTCAAAAATCTCTGGCGTTATGAGGACCAGAATCGGAATGCCCAGGAAATCGCACAACGTGCAACCGGCATCTATGACAAACTGGTCGGGTTTGTCGATTCCCTGGAGGGAATCGGCAAGCATCTCGACAAGGCTCGTTCGGAATATGAAATTGCCCACGGAAGGTTGACCAGCGGCAGGGGAAGTGTCATTCGGCAGATTGAATCCCTTCGCCTGCTCGGGGTCCAACCCCGGAAAAACTTCAGCGATGAAGTGCTTGAAAGTGAGGATGACCCCGATGAGGTTCTGGAAATCCCGAACGATTCCGAAAATAAGAAAATCACCTGATCCATACGGAACATGATATCGGGAACTTCGGAAGCGAAAACCTGGATTCCCATTTTTGCTCTCAGGCGTGTTTCTTTCCTTCTCGCCTTCAGCCCCTACCTGTTGCTCTATCTTGCGGTTCATTTCGGTAGCCGAAGTGAATTCAAAAATCTCTGGATGATTTTTCCTTTTGCGGTGATCTTCATCGTGATTCCCCTGGTGGACTGGTTCATCGGTCTGGATCCTGCCAATCCAGATTCGGATCAGGAAGACAAAATGAAACATCAGCTATGGTACACGCTCCTCCCTGTGCTGGTTCTCCCCGTTCAGGGATTCACCCTTTTCTGGGCGGCGGAAATCTATCACTCCGCAGAATTGGGTCGCTACGGGCAAATAGCATGGATCGTATCAGTGGGAGTGGTTGGCAGTTCGGTGGGCATCACATCGGCCCACTTCAGAATGCTGGAGGCCTGATCCTTTCAAGCATGTGTTACGGAAGTTTCAAAATCGAACATGTTCGCAGCCATCATCAGAATGTTGCCACCCCGGAAGATGCATCAAGCGCCCGGAAAGGGATCTCGTTGTATCGCTTTTTTCCCCAGGCAGTGATTCGGAACATGGTGTGTGCGTCCAGCATTGAACTCAAAAGACTGAATAAAGGAGGATTCGGTTTTTGGAGCCTCCGCAATGAATTCCTGATTTGGAGTTGCGTCAGTTTCCTGATCGCTATGATGATGTTGGGGTTTTACGGAGTGAGCGGGCTGGTCTTCTTTATTGCTCAGTCCTTTGTTGCGGTGTTTCTTTTGGAAACCGTGAATTACATCGAGCATTACGGACTGAGAAGAAACCAGCGGGAAAACGGTACCTTTGAACCACCCAACCCAAATCATTCCTGGAATTACAGCAGTTTTCTCACCAACATGATCCTTTTCCAACTTCAACGTCATTCGGATCATCATCAAAAAGCCAGCCGGCCTTACCAACTCATACGGCATCTCCCTGATGCGCCACAACTCCCGGCAAGCTATGCGGCCATGATTCTGCTGGCCTGGCTTCCTCCTTGGTGGTTCCGGATCATGGATAAAAAAGTGGAACAGTATGCAACCGGTTAATGGACTATTCAGTTTGATTATGAATTAGACTTTGAAAAAAGGATGACCTGGATGAGCTAACTTTATAACTTTCCTTGATCAGGTTGGAAGACTATTCGCCCTGTCACCCTACCTTTTTCCAGATCTTCTACTGCCTGATTAATCCCAGAAAGTTGACGGCGTTCAATTGGCATCTGTTTGACCTTGCCAGCACGCACCATATCGATCAGCTTGCATAACTGCGGGGAATTGCCTACGTG
>LNZD02000230.1 GCA_001469005.2 SAR324 cluster bacterium lautmerah10 | reverse complement strand
TAGTGAAATTAATTTTTCACTATTAAAATCAATAGGATAAACCTCAATTCCGTCATTTCGCATGAAAGCCAAACCACTTGTGGTAAAAACCGGTAAATTCTGTTGAAAAAATTAATTTTTCCGGAGAATTTTTTCAAAACATGGGCGGCAGAATTCCATTTTCCTGAAAACCGAAGGGTTGGGGATTTTCCAGGATGGAGAGGTCGGGATGCTTTTCGACTTCCGGGAGCATCGGTTCCGAAACGGAAATGGTTTCAATGCTGAGGGTGTCTTTGATACGGACAATACGTTCCTCTCCACGGATGACACGGACGAGGGTTTTGATCGCCAACTGAATCGCTTCACGGTCATTGGCCATGGGGATCGGCACCGGTGCCCCGTCGAGGTAGCAGGAGGTGATGATGTTGGCATAGGTCGAGGGATAATCGATCTCTTCGAAGAGCCTGCGGGTGATGACGTCGGCGAGTCCCATGCCGTTGGCATTGCCCTTGGTTTTTTTTGAAAGGGAGAGGACGACGATTTTCTGCACACGAGGGTCTCCGAACCCTTCAACGCCCCGGTTGTTCCGCCCGGTGATGTTGGGATCGAATCCCGCCCCCGAAATTTCCTTGCCCATCTGATCGATGACGAGAACATCGATGTCGCTGAAAAGCAGGCGGCCCATTCGTTTTTTGGCGATTTCCAGCAGTTCCATTTCCCGCTCAATCAGCGTTTCCGGAAGCAAAGCTTCGACGTAAGCGGTCTGATCGTAGGCATTTTCGATCATGCCGATTCCGAACAGCAACGGCACCTTGGCCATGATGCGGGTCGCGGCATCAGGAAGGACCTCGGGAAAACGGTCCATTCCCTGCCAGTGCATCAGAGTTGCCCCCTGGATCTTGCCCATGCCGATGACGACCATCTTGACGACTCCGCTTTCAATCTTCCCACGGAAGGTGGTGTGGGGTTTGATGCGGTTGACGAGGACGATCCGGGCGCCAACATAATCTTCACGGATACCGAAGCCTTCCAGCAAAGCCTGCTGACCTTCGGCATTCGCGCCCCCGTGACTGCCCATGGCGGGAAAAATAATCGGCTCCGCGCCTTGTTCTTTCAATCCCTGGACAACAGCCTTGACCGCCTCGGCGATATTGGCGATTCCCCGGCTGCCAGCCCCGATCGCGATCTTCATCCCGGGCCTGACCCGATCCCGGATCTCACTGCGCTGCATCTGTTCGCCAACGGCCTGCCCTACATCATCGAGCCTGCTGTCATCGAAACGCTGGCGGACCAGAGCCATCTTCGGCAGAGCAACGTTTAAACCTCCGGCTATCGGTATTTCAAGATTGGGAATCATAGGGGAACATCCTGCTTTGGTGATGGTTTTAAAAAAGCTATTAAAGTTGACAAACGATAGCCTTGTCAGGAAGAGATGACAAGGGCACGGCATTTCATAATCTCCCGTTTTTAACGATCACTGAATCAGATCCCTGCTGTCATTCCCAATCACAGAACGGCAAAGCACCCAGGCGGAGACCCGCTCTGCACCCGAGGCTTTGAGGGTTCTGGCGGCGGCATTGAGGGTGGAGCCTGTGGTCATCACATCGTCGATGAGCAGGATGGTTCCAGGCGGCACGGAATCTCCCACAGCAAAGGCATCATCGGGATTTTTCAGCCGTTCCGGGTAGGGCAGTTCGGTTTGCGGGATCGTTTCCCGTACCCGTCGTAGGACCCTGGGCCGGAGAAGACTTGGTTTGGCTTTGATGTTTTTCAGAAGCTGATGGGCCAGCAACAGGGACTGGTTAAATCCCCGGGACCTGAGCCGTTTTTGGTGAAGGGGAATCGGGACCATGCAGGAAAAGTCTTTCTCCACTCCCTGCCCGATCATCCCCAGGGCGAAAAGCCGTCCGAGCAGGAATGAGAGAGACTGCCTGCTTCCGAACTTGAAGGAAAGAACCCAGTCCTGGAGTATCCCCCGGTAAACAAAAGCACTGCGGAGCCGGTCCAGATGCCAAGTGCGGGAAACCCCATGGCTGCATGGTGTTTTGCTGCCCGGTTCGATTTCCAGCCCGCAATAAGGGCAGCGACCCTGAGGCTCGAACCATGGCAGTTTTTTCAGGCAAGTGTTGCAGAGGAAAGGTGCAGCCGGATCATCGAAGTGTTCTGCACGGATCACCCTGCGGCATTCATGGCAGAGCGCCGGAATCAGTTGTTGTAACCACCAACGTATCGCGGAAGGCGGATTCGGATGTTCCAGCTTGATTCCATTTTCGAGGGTGCATGAAGGCGCCATCGAGGAGGAAATACCTTAGGGTTTCCAGTCAGGAAAATCTTCGCTTGAGTTCTCTCTGAACTTTGGAAGCTGATCCAGGACCTCGTAATAGTCCGAGTGATTTTCGAAATAGATGTGTCCTGCCGCATGGAGTCCTGTGGGGCTTTCGATGGAACCGGCGGTGATGCTCAGGCCTGCTCCTCCTTTCAATTCATAAAAGAGGCTCGCTCCGCATTTTCCGCAGAATCCGCGCCGGGCTTTTTCGGAAGAATCAAACCAGCAGAGGGTTTCCTGGCTTTGCCACTCGATCTGTTCTTTTACAGCAGAAGTATATGCTGCAAAATGCCCGTGGGTTTTCAGGCACTGGCTGCAGTGACAGTAAATCACTGGACGCAGTTCTCCTCTGATCTTGAAACGGACCCCGCTGCAAAGGCAGCTCGCGTTATGGATTTTCATGCTTCCTCTTTGGTTGCGGATTTTTTGTTGAGCCGACAAGCTCCCATCCCGTCACTTGTCAGCAGGAAGGGATACTGTTATAAAATGGGGTTGACCCATACTGTGTCCAGACAATCCCTGGCTAGCGATTTCCTTCATCATTCTGTTGCATTCTTTGCTTTAGCCTTTGAAATTTCGGCAGCATCTTTTTTATTCCCATATCCCTTTTAAGCCTTAATGCAAGAAATCTCGAACAAAATCCACTTTCCTGAACTTGAAAAGGAAATCCTCCAATTCTGGCGTGACGAACAGATCTTCCAGAAATCCATCGACCAACGGCCTGAAGACCGGCCTTTCATTTTTTATGACGGCCCACCGTTCGCGACGGGACTTCCGCATTACGGACATTTGCTGGCAGGCACGATCAAGGACGTCATCCCGCGTTACAAGACGATGCGAAACTTCCGGGTCGAACGGCGTTTCGGTTGGGATACCCACGGGTTGCCGGTGGAATACGAAGTGGAACAGGACCTGAAACTGAATGGTGCCGAAGAAATCCGAGAATTCGGAGTCGGAAAATTCAACGAAGCCTGCCGCTCGATCGTCCTCCGTTACACCGCGGAATGGGAAGAAACCGTGGACCGGATGGCTCGTTGGGTGGATTTTGAAAATGACTACAAAACCATGGACCGCGATTTCATGGAATCGGTCTGGTGGGTTTTCAAACAACTCTGGGACAAGGGACTGATTTATGAGGGAGTGAAGGTCGTTCCATACTCCTGGAGAGTCGCAACACCGCTTTCGAACTTCGAAGCCAACCTGAATTACAAAGACACCCAGGATCCATCGGTCACATTACGTTTCCGGATGCTCGATGCGGAAAATACCTATGCCCTTGCCTGGACCACCACCCCCTGGACCCTGCCTTCCAACATGGCGCTCTGTGCAGGTCCCGGGCTGGAATACGTTCGATTGCTTCACAAGGAAACTGGAGACCGTTACCACCTGGTCGCAAGCCGGGTGGAAACGTACTTCGAGGAGGGAAGTTATGAAATTGAAGAAAGGATGAAAGGAACCGCCCTCAAAGGCCGGCCTTATGAGCCTCTGTTCGATTTCGCGCAGAAACGGAAGCCTTCCGACAACGCATGGAAAATTTACAACGACGAGTATGTCAGCGATGAAAGCGGCACCGGCCTCGTTCACCTCGCCTGTTTCGGTGAAGATGACGTGAGGATTTTCAACCGCGAAGGAATTCCAATTTTCGACCCAGTGGATGAGGAGGGAAATTTCATGCAGGACATGGAGTTCATCGCAGGATTGAATGTGATGGAAGCCAACCGTCCCATTTCCCAGAAACTGAAGGAAAAGGGACTGATGTTCCGGCAGGAGACCGTGGAGCACAGTTATCCTTTCTGCTGGCGGACCGATACCCCGTTGATCTACAAACCGATCTCCACCTGGTTTGTCAAGGTCGAATCCTTCCGGGACAGGATGGTGGAGCACAACCGCAAAGTGCATTGGGTTCCCGGTCACATCCGCGACGGACGTTTTGGCAAGTGGCTTGAAAACGCACGGGATTGGGCGATCAGCCGCAACCGATTCTGGGGCACGCCCCTGCCGATCTGGAAAAGTGAGGACGGAGACACCCTTTGCTTCGGCAGCGTTGAAGAACTCGAGAACGCATCCGGAACCAAGGTCCCCGATCTTCACAAACAGCATGTTGACCAGTTGGTGATTGATCACCAGGGAAAGACCTACCGGAGGGTGACCGAGGTGCTCGACTGCTGGTTTGAGTCGGGCTCGATGCCCTACGGGCAGCAGCATTATCCATTTGAAAACAAGGAAGTTTTTGAGGCAAATTTCCCGGCCAACTTCATCTGCGAGGGACTGGACCAGACTCGAGGCTGGTTTTACACCCTCGTGGTCATCGCCCAGGCTCTTTTTGACAAACCCGCATTTCACAACTGTGTCGTCAACGGGCTGATCCTGGCTGAAGACGGGAAGAAGATGAGCAAGAGGCTCAAGAACTACCCCGATCCGACACAGATGCTGGACCAGTATGGAGCCGACGCGATCCGGCTTTACATGCTCAACAGCCCTGCTGTTCGTGGTGAAGACCTTCGATTTTCGGAAAAAGGACTGGTGGAAACAACCAGAACGCTGTTGCTTCCGCTCTGGAATGCCCTGGCCTTTCTGACAACCTATGCCAGGATCGACGGTTGGGAACCGACCAGCGAAAATCTTGAACTTCCACGGAACAACCCCCTCGACCGCTGGATCCTTTCCAAACTGGCCGGATTGATTGATGAGGTCCGGAACCAAATGGACCTCTATGACCTCAACCGCTCGGTGGCGCCCTTCGTCGGATTCATCGACCTCTTAACCAACTGGTACATCCGCCGCAGCCGCAGGAGATTCTGGAAAGCAGGACAGGGTTCCGACAAACTGGAAGCCTACGCGACCCTGTTCCAGGTTTTGAGAAATTTAAGCCGGGTGATCGCCCCCTTTGTCCCTTTCATTGCGGACGGCATCCATCGAGCACTCAAACAGCCTGGCGATCCTGAAAGCGTTCACCTCTGCCTTTTCCCGGAAAAAGAAGCACAGATGAATCGGGACAGCGATCTTGAACAACGCATGGAACTGGTTCTTTCCGCGGTAACGATGGGCCGTGCTCTGCGGGCCAAGCATCAGCTCAAGATCCGCCAACCGCTCCGGAAAATCACCCTCATCACTGCCACTCCCGAAGCCCAGCGGATTTTGGAAGATCTTGGGGAATTGATCACTGATGAACTGAATGTCAAATCGGTGGAAATTTCCCGTGATGAAAAAGACCTGGTCGAACTGAGCGCGAAGGCGAATTTCAAACTGCTCGGACGCAGAATGGGAAAAAAAATGAAGAGCGTTTCCCAGGCAATTGCAGCAATGAGCCCGGCACAGATCCGGGATTACCTTCAGCAGGGTTCGATTGAACTCATGGTGGACGAAGAATCGACCCGTTTTGAAAATGAGGAAATCCTGGTTCAGCGCAACCAGAAGGAAGGTCTTTTAGTGGAAACCGACAACCTGCTCACCGTCGCCCTTGATACCGAAATCAACGAGGAACTGATGCAGGAAGGACTCGCCCGCGAGTTCGTCAACAAGGTCCAGAACATGAGAAAGGAGAAAAATCTGGATGTGATGGACCGCATCGTCACCCGCTATCGGGGATCCAAGATGCTCGAATCTTCCCTCGAAACCCACTCGGATTTCATCCGAACCGAAACGCTGACCAACGTCCTCAGCAGTGAATCAGTTCTTGAAGGAGAAGATTGGGATCTGAACGGAGAAGCCTGTCGAATCTCCATTGAAAAAGCCGCCTGATCACCACCTGGCCGAAAGCATTCCGAGATAACAGAGTCCCAGGCACAAAAAGAGGTTGGCACCGATGCTGATCAACGCCCGTCCAAAGGCGCCCTCCTGGATCAGCACCATCGATTCGTAGCTGAAGGTGGAAAAGGTGGTGAATGCTCCAAGGAAGCCCACCGCCAATCCCAATCTTATCAGCGGGCTGACCTCAGGTCGATCCATCAGATACACCGCTAAAAATCCCAGCATCCAGGATCCCAGGGCATTCACCGTCAGAGTTCCGTAAGGCAGGTAAGTTCCAAGCCAGTGCCCCATCTGCCGTGCCACCATAAAGCGCGCCACCGCTCCGGCTCCTCCTCCGACGGCAATGGCGAACCAGGACCAACCGCCGATCACAGGCGGGCTCCTGGAGACAAATTCAGGCAAAAATTCTTTTGGACCATTTGTTGCAGAAATAGATCTTTGAGGTGGTCAATAAATGATTTTTTTAGAGAAAGCTTCTCATCAAAATAGATTCCCTTCAAGACCTTAAGATGGAGCAAACCTTTTTCCCGAACCGAGCCCGTTCATTAAGCGGACAGTTCCGTTGGAAATACATTCCTGCAGTTTTTTGGGATGCAATGCAGTCATTCTACACGATGATGATGCTGGGTTTTCTGATCACCATGGGGTGTCTGTTTTACCTCTGGCAATGGATGAACTACCGCGGTATTGCCATGGACGTGGACCAGTTGACGAAACAGCATGCGTCCCAGCTTTACCGGATTGAATTGCTCGAAGTTGAAATCGACTACCTGACCCGCCCCAAAAGACTGGAACGTTTGGCTTCGTCACTGATGCAACTTCAACCGCCTGAGCATCCTCCGCGTTTTGTAAGCCTGAACCAAGTCCGTGAAATTCAGGAATGATCTACAGTTTTAAAATCAGGCTGCTGACGATTGTGGGGTTGGTGGCCGTTTCCCTGGTGATCGCCCTCGGAAGGAGTTTTCAACTCCAGGTTCTGGAAGGTGCACACTTGGAAAAACTGGCCCAGTCCCAGCAACAGAGGACGGTGGTTTTGGAGCCCAAGCGGGGAAGAATCACCGACCGGAATGGACGCATCCTGGCCATATCGATTCCGGTCAAGTCCCTTTACGCCAACCCAAAGGAACTTGAATCGGCCCAGCAAACGGCTCGGATCCTTGCCCCACGGCTCGGACTTTCCTATCACAAACTGAAACGGAAACTTTCCAGCAAACGTTCCTTCGTCTGGCTCAAACGGAGAATCGACCCCGAACTCGCCAAGGCCTTGGAAAAGCAATTGCCAAAAGGAATAGGATTTGTTGATGAATTCAGACGTTACTATCCCCAACGCAGCGAGGGCGGGCAAATGCTCGGATTCACCGGTATCGATTCGCAGGGATTGGAGGGATTGGAATATCAATATGAATCGCTGCTCAAAGGGAAACCTCAGGGATATATCGTCGAGAAGGAAGGTACCTACCGGACCGTTCCGCTTAAAGGTTATCCGGAGCGCCCCCCGGAACAGTTTTCACTCCAATTAACCATTGACAGCAGAATCCAGCATCTGACAGAAAAACACATTGCCCAGGGAGTGATCGAGGCTCAGGCCGATCGGGGAACCGCGATCGTGATGGATTCTTCCAGCGGTGCGATCCTGGCAGTAGCGAGCTATCCCGGGTTTGACCCGAACCGATACCGTCAGTTCAGCCGTGCCCACTTCCTGAATCGGGCTGTGACCTCAGGATACGAACCCGGATCGACCTTCAAAATCATTACCCTTTCCGCAGCCTTGAGTGAAGGATTGATCTCGGTAGATCAAAATTTCGATTGCGAAAACGGCGAGTATAAAGTCGGTGGACACCGTATCCGGGATGTCAAAAAACATCAGCAACTGAGCCTTTTACAGGTCCTGAAGAAATCCTCCAATATCTGCGCGGCTAAAATCGGGATGCGGCTTAGCCCCCATGTTTTTCAAGATTACATCAAAAACTTTGGTTTTGGGTCCAGGCCCGATTCCGGACTGGCTGCCGAAGCTCCCGGAAAACTTCTGCCCGCGAAAAAATGGACCGCAGTTGATCATGCCAGCATTTCTTTCGGTCAAGGAATACTCGTTTCACCATTGCAGATGCTGGTGGCGATCAACGTCTTTGCCAACCGGGGAAAGCTGGTCACCCCCTTCACGGTCCAGCATGCCATCGATGCCTCAGGAAATTCTCTGAATCAGATTGATCCACCCGGAGGCTCCGAGTCTTACCGTTTCGGTCCAAAAGAATCAAAAAGGATTATTGAACCCCAGGTGGCGGATTTGGTACGGGAATTCATGATTTCCGTTACCCAGGAAGGAGGAACGGCAAGACGGGCCTCGATTGAGGGGTATCAGGTGGCAGGAAAAACAGGGACCAGTCAGGTTTATGACCCCAAGCTGGGTCGATACTCAAAAACTCAATATGTTGCTTCTTTTGGTGGTTTTACTCCGGCAAAGGATCCCCGGGTCAGTATCCTGGTTTTGATTCGCAACCCCAGAAAATCCCTTTACGGAGGAGTTGTGGCTGCACCGGTTTTCAGGGAGATTGCACGAAAAACGATGTTGATCCAGAAAGTCTTCCCTGAACCTTCCCAACCCAACGATCAGGAATCAATTCGCGTCTCCCGCAACGATTGAGTTTTTGCAAAGCCTGAGGGCTGATTGGATGGCTGCCTCCATCGATGAGGAATCCGAATTAAAAGTGGCGGCTCTGTCGAATGCCGTTCCATGATCCACTGAGGTTCTGATCAAGGGCTGGAGAATAGGGTCCCGAAGCTAAAATACCCTGCTGTTTCGCATCTTCAATCGCAGGAACTATTGTAAACCTTTCCTCGTCTCCAAACATCCCGTTTTCCCCTGCATGGGGGTTGAGTCCGGCAACTCCGATTCTTGGACGATCAAAGCCCATCCTTTTCAAAGCCTGATCCGTGACTTCAATCGTTTCCAGAATCATTGAGGGTGAAAGCTGTTCCAGAACATTTTTCATGCTCATGTGAAGGGTGACCATCACCGCCCGTAGTTTCTCGCATTCGAGCATCATCCAAGCCCTGGGATAACCAGTAACCTCTGCCAAAATATCGGTGTGGCCAGGGTAATCATGGCCAGCTTTTTTCAAGGCTTCCTTGTTCAGCGGGGCAGTTACAATCGCATCGGCACGGCCTTGCTGTGTCCATAGAATGGCCGTGTTTAAAAATCGGAACGCGGATTCCCCTCCCCAACGACTGCATGTTCCAGGCTGCCATTCGTTTGAATGTTCTCCTAAATCCAAAACCGGAATCTGGGTTTCCATTTCATACTGCATCTCGGGGACAGTTTCCGGATCCTTCTTCAACAAATCCAGGTCAAGCCCGAGATTTTCGCGGACTTTTTCCAGAACCCTGAAATCACCAAATATCAGCGGCTTCCAATTTCTGATCGGAGACAGACGGTCCAGAGCTTTCAACATCACTTCCGCACCAATTCCATTGGGATCCCCCATGGTCAGGGCCAGAACAGGATGATTCTCTTTGGACTGAAGTTGATTCATCAAAAAACGTTGTGTTTCAGAAGCAGTCACGCCTAAAAATTACGCATATTCCTTCAGATTCAGACCAAGTCATTTTAGCATTCCCAAAACCAGAGCGATAGCCAGCCGGACATCTATCCCAAAGCTGCATCTGTATAAAATGAGTGAACTCGGTTAGAATCAGTGAGTCAAATGCCTTAACCCAAATTGAATTAGAGGTTTTATGTATCCTAGAAACAGGCTCTTCCTTAGTCTGCTGCTCATGATGTTTTTGTTGATTGCCCTTTCGAACTCAGTTTTTGGAGTTTCACGGTTTTCTGAGGAAGAAAAGGAAAACATCCGCATTTATCAACAAAAAAGTTCGGCCGTGGTGAACATCAGTAACATCGGGGTCAACTATGATTTTTTCTACCGTCCGGTTCCTAGCGAGTCCGGTTCGGGCACAGGCTTTTTGATCAATGATTCCGGCACGATTCTCACCAACTACCACGTGGTGGAAAACGCGAGCAAGCTCATCGTCACCCTTGCCGACAACAGCCAGTGGCCTGGAAAGTTGATTGGGACCGACCCCAACAATGACCTTGCGGTTCTCAAAATCGATGCGCCAAGCAACCAATACAGCGTGCTCAGTTTTGCCGATTCAAGTGATATCGTGGTGGGGCAGAAGGTACTTGCCCTGGGGAATCCCTTTGGTCTGAGACTGACCCTGACCACGGGAATCATCAGCGCTCTCGGCAGAACCATCGAAGCCCGGAACGGAAGAAAGATCGAAGGGGTGATCCAGACCGATGCAGCGATCAACCCCG
>LNZD02000229.1 GCA_001469005.2 SAR324 cluster bacterium lautmerah10 | reverse complement strand
CTTCAATACCGGGCAGACACTTTTGCCGACATGCAGGGTCTATGTTATTTTGTCTAGCTTACCAGACCGCATTTTAGAAAACATGAACACCAACCACCACCCGATCCTCAGCCTTTTTCGTTACATCAGAAATTATCAGAAGTTGTTCACCTGGTCCTGTATCAACAGCATCCTGAACAAGATCCTGGACCTGATGCCTCCTTTGCTGGTTGGCTGGGTGATCGATTCTGTCAGGCGCCAGCCGCCGGAATGGATTGCAAACACGGTGGGAACCTCAGACCCCTGGGCCCTGGCCATTTTTTTAGCTGTTCTGGGAGTGGTCATTTTTGGTTTCGAAAGTCTTTTTGAGTGGGCCTATCAGCATGGTTTCATGAACCTCGCCCAGCATGTTCAGCATGCCCTGAGACAGGATGCCTACAATCACATCCAAACCCGTGAAATAGAATTCTTTGAAAATCACAGGATGGGTGAAACGATGGCGATGCTGAATGATGATGTGAACCAGATCGAGCGTTTTCTCAACACCGGGTTCAATGAGATCCTTCAGCTGGCAGTTCTTTTTGCCTTCTCCTCGGTGGTTCTTCTCGGAGTCTCCTGGCAATTGGCCCTGGTCGGTCTCCTCCCCCTTCCGATTGTGCTCTGGGGCAGTCTGTTTTACCAGAAAACCATTTCTCCGCGCTACAAACGGGTGCGTGAGGCTGTTGGAAGTCTCAGCAGCCGCCTCGAGAACAACATCGCCGGAATTCTCGTGATCAAAAGTTTCACCGCCGAGGGTTTCGAGTCACAACGAGTCAAAGCGGCTTCCGGGGAATACCAGGAGGCTAACCGTCACGCGATCCGACTCAGCTCGGTCTATGTCCCAATGATTCGGATGGCGATCGCGATTGGCTTCGGCGGAGTGCTGTTGCTTGGAAGTTACTGGGTACTTGAAGACAAGGGCATTTTAACCGTCGGGGAACTGGTTCTGTTTTCCATGCTGATCCAAAGGATGCTCTGGCCTTTGACCCGGATGGGGATCACCCTCGATGAGTTCGAGCGTGCCAAGGCCAGTGCCAGACGGACCTTTGGTCTGCTCGAGACACCAAGCAAGATCATCGACCCGCCTGACGCGCAATCTTTACCCAAGCCCGTTCGGGGAGAAATCCGTTTTGAAGGAATCCGTTTCAACTACCGGCGAGGAAACACGATTTTATCAGGCTTGGATTTTACCCTTTCGCAGGGGGAAACCATCGGAATCGCTGGAGCCACGGGTGCAGGCAAATCGACCCTGATCAAAATGCTGCTGCGGCTTTACGACCCGGTCCAGGGAAGGGTCACCTTCGATGGAATCGATCTGAAACAGCTCCAACTGAGGGAGATCCGGGAAAACATCGCCCTCGTCAGCCAGGATGTCTACCTCTTTCATGGAACGATCGCAGAAAACATCGCCTATGCCGATCCCCACACTGAAAAGGAAAGGATCATCGAAGCCTCCCGTTCAGCGCAGTTTGATGAATTCGTCGAAAGTCTCCCCGATGGATATGAAACCCTGATCGGGGAACGCGGGATCCGGCTTTCCGGAGGTCAGCGGCAAAGGCTGAGCATCGCCAGGGCGGTGCTCAAGGATGCTCCGGTGATGGTCTTTGACGAGGCAACCAGTTCGGTGGATTCAGAAACCGAACGTGCGATCCAGGAAAGCCTGCTTCCTATCACCATCGGGAAGTCCGCGCTCATCATTGCCCACCGGCTTTCCACTATCCGCAACGCGGACAGGATCCTCGTCCTCGATCAGGGAAAAGTGGTGGAAGAAGGACACCATGACGACCTGCTCGAATTGAACGGCATCTATGCCGACCTCTGGCATGTTCAGTCCGGCGATCTTTCTTCGGAAGTGTCCCTGCCGAATTGATTCTCAGGTCTTCAGACTAACTTCCTGAAAATCTTTGCAAACAGCCTTTTCATCGGTGTAATGGGAGGCACCAGAAAGAAATTGAAATTGAATCTCGGCTGGATGAAGACGGGTTTGAGGTGACTGAAGGTGTCGAATCCTGCCTGTCCATGATAAGAACCCATGCCCGATGCACCCACCCCTCCGAAAGGCAGGGTCTCGCAAACACAGTGGAAGAGCACTTCATTTACCGCAACCCCGCCGGAAACGGTTTCCCGCAGGATCCTTTCCCGTTCCCTGGCTTTTTCCGTAAAAAGATATAACGCCAGGGGTCTGGCCCTGTGTTGGACAAATTCGATCGCTTCCTCAATTTTTTCATAACTCAGGACAGGAAGAATGGGGCCGAAAATCTCCTCCTGCATCACGCTGAGCGTCGGATTCGGACGCAGGATCAGGGTCGGCGGAATCTTTCTTGCGGAGGGTTCGAGGGTTTCCCCATCCGGGTTGATGCTGATGATTTCCGCTCCGTCCTCCCTGGCTTCCTCGATCATCCGGTTCAAACGTGTAAAATGATCCACCGAAATGATCGAAGTGTAATCCGGATTGTTGTTCAAACGGGGATAAGCTTTTTTGCTGTAGATTTGGAGCAGTTCGATGAAATCATGAAACTTTGCCCGTTCCACAAAAACATAGTCCGGAGCAATACAGATCTGTCCGGCGTTTGCCAGTTTTCCGAAAACAATCCGTTCCGCAGCCCTTTTCAGGTTCGCACCGGGGCAGACCAGGGCGGGGGACTTACCTCCGAGTTCCAGGGTCAGCGGCGTCAGGTTTTTCGCTGCCGAGTTTGAAACTTCTTTAGCAACCCTGGTGGAACCGGTGAAGAGCAGGTGGTCAAAGGGCAATTCCGAAAAGGCCCTGCCGGTCTCGATTCCTCCTTCAAAAACCGCGAATTCATCCGGTTCAAAGGCTTCCGATGCCAATTCCGCGAGAAGTGCCGAGGTTTTCGGCGTCCATTCGCTGGGTTTGAGCATCACCCGGTTGCCTGCTGCAATCGCTCCTGCAACTGGAGAGAGGCTAAGGAACACTGGAAAATTCCAGGGAGAAATCACCCCCACCACCCCCAGCGGTTGAGGCACAATCCTGGCTCTTCCGGGAATCAGGTGAAGCGGGACCGAACGCTTCCGGATCCGCATCCAGCGCGCCAGATTGCGGATTTGATATTTGATGTCAGCCAGGGTGACGGTGATGTCGTAGTTGGCCGTTTCAAAAGCGGATCGCTGTCCGAAATCCTTTGAAATTGCCTGGGTGAAGGCTTCCTCGCGTTCATCGAGACCCTTCAGCAGCCTCTGCAAACGATCCCGGCGGGTTTCCAATTCTGGCATAGGATCTGCCAGGTGTGCTTCCCGCATTTGATAAAACCCCAACTGTAGTATTTCCAAGCTCCCGGGGTTCTCCTGAATCTCATTCATCTCTCCTCTTCAAAGCAAAAGTTGGTAATGATGACGAAAAATTATGCTGATCCGCGGTTCGGCGTTGCTCAACTTGGGAATGGTGTGTTCACAGGTCTTCTGACAAGTTCCTCCCATCACCAGCAAATCCCCCCAGCCCAGGGAAAAGTCACGGGAAGGTCCTCCGGAAAGCAAGCGGATGCGGAAGGCCCTGGGAGAGCCCGTGGAAACCGTGGCAACGTGAGCATCAACCTTGTGTTTCAGCTTGTCCCCATGCCAGGCCACACTGTCATTTCCATCCCGGTAGTAGGCCAGCATGATGCTGTCGAATTTTACCCCGTAACGTTTTGAAAGCGATTCTCCCATGGCATCAACCAAAGGATCTCCCGGACCATCATCCGGAAGTTTGGCGATCAGTCGTGGAACCTCGATCACCTGATCGTACATCTGCCGTTCCTGCCTGCGCCAGCCTGTCGTTTCACGCAGGGTTTCAAACAGGTCTTGATGCCCCTTGAGCCAGTTCGGAAGGTGTTCCACCCAGGCTCCTTCGCCCAGATCAATGCGAACGATTCCGGGAAAATCCAAATCAATTTCCGGTTCGCCCAGATCAAGAAGCGAAGGTTGTTTGATCCCTTTCATTTTTCTCTTCTTCCTTCACCAACACAAACGAAATACTTCATAAAACAATGCTAAAAAATAAAATTAACATGTGCGTATTTCTACCAATTTATAAAACAAAGACTCCGAAATAGAATGTTTCAACACGCTTCAGCATTAGCATTTTAACTCAAAAGACAGACGAATGGAGACGAGATTCTCAAACCTTGAACCCGGTGACACTGGTAACGTGGTGGGATTCACCGAGGGAAGCGCATCTTATCGGAGCAAATTGCTGGCGATGGGGCTCGTCCCGGGCGTCCCTTTCCATGTGGTCCGCAAAGCCCCGTTGGGGGATCCTGTCGAAATCCGGGTCAACGGCTTTCACCTTTGTCTGCGCCGAAAGGAAGCGGAAATGTTGAGGTTAAAAGGGTATCTGCAAACCCTCGACACCTCCTTCCCCTGAGGCGGTTGCAGTGACATCAACGGCACCCGCCCTAAATGCTTCCGCTGGAAAAATTGATTGTTCCCATTGTGAACCAACGTTGAACGGGACTCGATCTTCATTCTTTTAGGTAACATCTCGTTTAAACAAGATTATTTCGGAAAATAAAGGATCTTTACGGTGATCTTTCTGAGTTATTTTACCGACCAATAATCCATCGAATTCCAGTTGTATTCATTCTCTGGCTGAAAGCCTATCAAAGATGCCTGGAAACAGTTTTATCCATCTTCTAATCTGTAGAGAAGGAGATTCAAATAAGCCTAAATATGTGAACCATCAGGAAAACGGAAAAGTTCCATGAGCAAAATCATCTACACCAAAATTGACGAAGCGCCGGCATTAGCCACCTACTCTCTGCTACCGATTATCCAGGCCTTCACCCGAGGTTCAGGGATTGAACTGGAAACCCGGGACATCTCCCTTGCAGGCAGGATCCTTTCGACCTTTCCCGAAAAATTAAAACCTGAACAACAGATTTCGGACCATCTTGCGGAACTCGGGAAACTGACCCAGTCTCCTGAAGCGAACATCATCAAACTCCCCAACATCAGTGCTTCCGTGCCACAGCTCAAGGATGCCATCCGCGAACTTCAGGACAAGGGCTACGCCCTTCCGGACTATCCTGAAAATCCGCAAACGGAGGAAGATCATTCTGTAAAATCCCGTTATGCCAAAGTCTTGGGCAGTGCCGTCAACCCGGTACTGAGGGAAGGCAACTCCGACCGCAGGGCGGCAAACTCGGTAAAACGATACGCCCAGCAACATCCACCCCGTCTTAAAGCCTGGGATCCTGATTCAAAAACCCGTGTTGCACACATGGAAGAGGGAGATTTTTACGGAAGTGAAAAGTCTGCCGTGATCGGTGATACACAAGGGATCCGGATTGAGTTTGTCGATCCGAACGGATCGATCACGGTCCTCAAGGAAAAAGTCGAGCTCACTCGTGGTGAAGTGATTGACACTTCGGTCATGAATGTCCGAAAACTGCGTCAATTTTACAGTGAGCAAATCGAGCAATGCCAAAAAGATCAGGTTCTGCTATCGCTTCATTTGAAGGCGACCATGATGAAGGTTTCCGATCCAGTACTTTTCGGCCATGCGGTTTCCATTTACTACAGTGAATTGTTTGAAAAGCACTCGGAGTTGTTTGAGGAACTCGGAATCAATCCCAACAACGGTTTGGGGGATGTAAACGCGAAAATCCAAAATCTTCCCCAAGAACAACAGGATCAGATCAAGCAGGACATCGAGGGCATTTACCAGAATCGTCCTGAACTGGCGATGGTCGATTCGGATAAAGGAATCACCAACCTGCATGTGCCGAACAACGTCATCATCGACGCCTCGATGCCGGTGGTGATCCGTGACGGGGGTAAAATGTGGGGGCCTGATGGCACGCTTCAAGACACGTTGGCTCTGATCCCGGACCGTTGCTACGCAACCATGTACCAGGAAGTCATCGAAGACTGTCAGAAAAACGGAGCCTATGACCCCTCAACCATGGGCAACGTTGCTAATGTCGGGTTGATGGCACAAAAGGCCGAAGAGTATGGATCCCATGACAAAACCTTTTTCGCTCCCGGAACAGGAACCATCCGGTTGGTAGACGAATCCGGAAATTCAATGCTGGAACAGAACGTTGAAAAGGGAGATGTCTTCAGGATGTGCCAGGTCAGGGATGCTCCGATCCGGGACTGGGTCAAACTGGCAGTAAAACGGGCCCGTGAAACCGGTTCCCCCGCGGTGTTCTGGCTCGACCCAGAGCGGCAGCACCACGCCTGCCTCATTGATAAAGTCAACAGCTGCCTGGAAGAGGAAAAAACTGAGGGGCTCGACCTGCGAATCCTCGCTCCGGTGGAAGCCATGCGTTTCAGTCTTGAGCGCATTCGAAGAGGAGAGGACACCATTTCGGCCACCGGTAATGTGCTCCGGGACTACCTCACCGACCTCTTCCCCATCCTTGAACTCGGGACCAGTGCCCGGATGCTCTCCATTGTACCACTGATGAAAGGAGGCGGACTTTTTGAAACCGGTGCCGGAGGGTCCGCACCAAAGCACGTGCAGCAGTTCCTGGAAGAAGGACACCTGCGCTGGGATTCACTCGGTGAAATGTTGGCATTGGGGGTTTCCTTCGAACACCTGGCTTCTGTTCATAAGAATACTGCTGCATCCATTTTCTCCGAAACCGTGGACCAGGCCGTCGGTCAATACCTTGAAAACCGCCGCTCACCTTCACGCAAGGTCCATGAACTCGACAACCGCGGAAGCCACTTCTACTTCGCCCTTTACTGGGCCCAGGCCCTTGCCGAGCAGGAAGCAGACCCAGAGCTTCAATCCCGCTTTTCCAGCATAGCCGGAGAACTCTTGGTTAATGAAAACAAAATCCTGGAAGAACTGGATGCCGCCCAGGGTGACCCAGTCGACATTGGAGGCTATTTTATGCCCGATGACCAAAAAGCTTCCGAAGCGATGCGTCCCAGTCAAACTTTAAACAAAATCATTTCTGATATTTAAATTAGATCCTGATAGCTAAGTTTTTTGATGGCTTCCGACCCCAAAAATCAGAAAAAAGATTCCTCGAAACTGATGCTGATCCTGGCAGCAGGGGGAGGATTGGTGGTGGTGATTGGAATCGTGATTGCGATCCTCAACACTTACACCGAGGTTTTCGAAGACGCGCTTAAACCGGAACCGAAAAAGAAACCGAAAAAAACCATGGATTTCGCCAAACCGAAAGACGTGAGTGACAATACTCCTGCCAAGAAATTCACGGATGAGGTCATGGAGGCTTACCCGAACCTGCTCCAGGTTTCGGCCCAGATCACTCTGGGATCCAGTTGCTCTGCACAGATTTACATCAATGTCTCCACCTACAACCAGTACAAAGCGAACAAGGACCGAACCAAGAAAATCCTTACCGACATCCGTGAACGTGCCGTAAAACATGGATCCAGTCCGGCCTGCAAGGTCGATGTCCTCTACAAGAAAGAACCCGTCTACCGTGCCTTCCCCAAAATGGGCCAAACCGTGGTTCAGATAGTAAAATAAAATGGATGGTTTTTATAATTATCAAATACTTATTTTCAATTAAAATTTTGGATTTTTTCAAAATATTAATTAAAAAAATAATTTCCTTTAACTTTTTTCGAACCCGTCTATAAAAGCAATCAGGTTTTCTCCGAGTTCCCTGCAGAGGTAACCCCCTTCCTGGACAAGGACGGAAGGGAGTTTCAAAGCAGCGATGGCCCGGCCGATTTTCTGGAATCCCTCAGTAGTGATGGAAAGTCCCGCCAGCGGGTCTCCCTGGAAGGCATCCAGTCCGAGTGCAACCACCATGGCTTCGGGGCAGAAGGAATCGATCCGGGATAAAGCCTCCTCCAAAGTTTGCAGGTAATCCTCGTCGGAAGTTCCCTGTTCCAGGGGACAATTCAGGTTATAGCCTGCTCCGGCGGATTCTCCTCTTTCATGGTGGTGCCCCCAGAAAAAGGGGTAAAACCTTACCGGGTCTGCGTGCAGCGAAACGGTGAAGACATCATCCCGACGGTAAAAAATCCCCTGGGTCCCGTTTCCGTGATGCACATCAACATCAAGGATGGCTATCCGTTTATACCCCTGAAGAAGTCGCTGCGCAGCAATCGCGGAGTTGTTGAGATAACAGAATCCTCCGGCCATATCCGCAAAGGCATGGTGCCCGGGAGGGCGGCAAAGCGCGTAAACCGATCCCGCTCCATCCAACACATTCTGCGCCGCCTCAACCGCGGTGTTGGCACTGGCCAAAGCCGAAGCCCAGGTTTTCGGGCCCACCGGGCATGCGGTATCCGCCATGTGCCAGCCGGCCTGTCCCACTGCCGAATCAGGATAGGCTGATGAATAACGGTTGGGGTGGACATTGGCAATGACTTCCTCGGAGGCTCCCTCGATCTGCTGCCAACGCCGGTAGATGTTTTCCAGAAAATGCAGATAAGCCGGGGTGTGAATGGCGGCAACCGGTTCCATCCCATGAGATTTCGGGGTTTTCAACTCGTACCCATGCTGGATCAGGATTTCCTTCAAAACCGTGGCCCTTTCCGCAACTTCCGGATTGGGACGCCGGGATCCGCTCGAGAGAAAAAAACCCGGTTCATGTTCAAGTTGTTGGTCATCAAAAAAAGCAAGCATCGCGTTTCAATGATCGATTGGAAATTGTTTAGTAGCGTAAAATTAGGAACTTTGATGAATCCGTTGAATTCAGCTTTTTGTGATCAGGGAAAGACCTCCTGCTCCTGCAAGCAGGCTCCCTCCCACACGGTTCAGACCCTGTTTGAAAATAGGGTTGCGAAGCTTCTGACTGAGCCGACTGGCGAGCCACGCATACCCCAGGGCATTGATCACTGCAAGCACCCAGAAAGTGGTTCCGAGAACGCTGACCTGAATCAGAAAATCCGATTCGGGATTGATAAACTGGGGCAGAAAGGCCAGGAAAAAAACAATGCTTTTCGGGTTGAGCGCGGTGGTGATCCATGCATGCCACAGCATTCTCGAGGGGCTTTGGGACATGGGTGTATCATCACTCCAATCCGTTGATTCAACAGGCATCCTCCAAAGCTGGATTCCCAGGTAGATCAGGTAGAGGGCTCCAACCCATTTAAACAAAGTAAACAGTTCAGAAGCCTGATTCAGCAATAGTCCCAGGCCCGTGAACGAAAAGACCATCGCGGTGAAATCCCCCAAACCCACTCCGGTCACCAGGGGAAAAGTTGCAGTTTTTCCATGGGAAAGGGAGTACGCGACCACAAGCAGGATCGTCGGCCCGGGAATCAGCAGAATGAATTCCGAGGCGATTGCAAAGGTAATCCAAGTTTGAAAATCAATAACCACGACTCAAAAAATTTTCATTGATCCAGTCCATCAGTTTCTTCGTTTAATTAGAGTAATGCACCCATTTATTTATAGCAATGGACCTGCAATCTAAGGTTTAAATGACATATTGCTTTAGATACACAAATTTAAACTAAAATCTTACGTTATTAGAGACTTGCACTTAAAGATTTGAAGCAGGGTCTCCTCCCATCGTCCCTGCTTCTGGAGGAAGGTGTGTGATTGCCTTCACCACGCCTTCCTCATCTCCTAACAACATTTTTTGGATCTTTCAAAAAGCCTAGCGGCAGGTGGCTTTGTAACCTCCGCAGATGTTCCGATTAGTGATTTATCATCGGATCATTTCTCCATGAGAGTTCCAGGACACCTCCTGTTTCTCTCGACTCTATGGTCAGGGCCATTTTCGGGCTGAGAGTGGCCCTTTCCTGATTCCCGAATACAGACCCATTCATCTTTTTTAGGCCATGATTCTTTGATCCACTAATGATCTAAATACGATTTCAGGAAGTAAAGATTGGCATATCATCTAGTACTCAATTAAAGGAATAAAATGGGTTATGCAGCAAGAATATGGGGACTGATCATTGGAGCTTATATTTTCATCATAAGTGGAATGATCATGAACGGGAATCTGATCTGGACTGACAAACTACAGCAACTGGAAGCCGCCCAGACAAGAGTCATCAATTTCGATGCTTCTTAATCATTAAATCTAGCAAAAACCTAGTATTTTACTTCCTCCGATTTCATAAAAAAACTAATGAATCAAAACGTGAGTCAGAACCAAATGGTGGATGATTGTATGGTTGAAATGGCGAGGGATTTATTAGATGCCGATCTGGTAAGTCAATTTGGAGGTCACGATAAATCGATTATCGTCGAATCCGAGTTTGAGGTCATCCTCACCCACTTACCGCTTTGGAAAAACGAATCACCACTTTTTATGATTGGGAGAATGCTTGACAACCATATGATGAAATCTTTGGTCAAGCAGGAAGATGTTATTGATACCATAAAAAGCTTTCTGGATTCTGAATCATCTGTTTCGGATCGTCCGATCGTGCAATACTCCTGATTCCTACTCAAATCCGGTGACCAAAAGTAATGGTGTGTGTCGCATCACTTACAATGAGCAACGCCAAATGATCCTGGGTATCGAAATAAAACAATTAAAAATCAATCCTGAATCTTCAGGAAGCCTGAACACATTCTGACCATGGAAGAAGCAGAATTCGTCAAAACCATGTCAAGAATTGTTCATAGTCAGGGAGAAGAATTTCGACCCTTTTTTGAAGAAGCCATTGGTTTGATAAAAAAAGAATTTGCTGATGAGATTGATCTGAAATCTTCTGAGCAGCAGATGATTTTTACTGACTACGCATACATGATTGCAAAAGCTTTGCAGTCCAAAAACAAAGGAAAAGTTCAAGAAGAAATCATGACTTTGAAGTCCTCT
>LNZD02000228.1 GCA_001469005.2 SAR324 cluster bacterium lautmerah10 | reverse complement strand
CCATAAATCTTACTTTCAACCATTTAAGAAAATTTTGTTTTTTTACATACTTTATTATCCACACAATTTTTCACAAGGGATTCCATCCTGATCACGATCCAGGCTTTTCCGTTTGCACTGTTGAAGATGAAATAATGCTTCCTCGCAGGATTTCATTTCTTTACAGAATTTTTTTGTTCCACATTCATAGTTTGCTTGAACGGCCAATCCCATCGTTGAATTTTTATTACTTTTGGAAAGACATTGATGTTCACGTGCCGTTTGAGGAAGTTCAGCATCAGTTCCCAACAAAGCCTTAAGTCGGCTCAACTCTGCAGCATCTGCCTTTAAATTCCAACGGATTTTGATGTTCACCCAAGCCTGAGCGTATTTCTTCCAGAAAGCCTTTTTGGGGGAAGCCACTCAGCAGGATCTTTTGCGCCCTTGGAACGGTTGGCTGAGGCAGCAACCGCGATCAGGTGCTCCGAATCTTTAAGTTCATTTGCAAAGGCTTTTCGTTTTGCTTGATCCCATGCATAGGCTCCGGATTGGTGGGCTTCCTTAAGAGGAACCAGGTGGTCGATGTCCAATTTTCCAGGATCGTTGAACTTCTTCCCTGTAAACGAATCCCGCCACTTGCCGGCGACAACTCGACATTTTTTGTTGGTTTTAAATTGAACCGGGACTGTGGATTCTTCGACTAGGACTTCATGACGGGTGTTCTGGCAATCCTGGTCCAGGTCGATCCAATGGGGATAATCTCTACGATCATAGGCGGGACAGGAAGCCATGGTGTTTTCGAACAAAAGTAGAAGAATGACTAAAACGAGATACCGATACATGCGCCTCCTGTTGCATCTTTTACATGAACTATCTCTTACAAACAACCTTTATATCAAAATTTATTGAATCCTAAATTTTATGTTTTCCCAAAAATCTGGAATGTACTCAAGAAAGGTTTGGGAAGGGATTTATAATTTAGATGGGTTCAACAAAGGGGCGATGCGGGTTTCAATGTGAATTGCTGAAGACAGGTCCTTTTGCTATTTTGCGATGTGAAAAAAATTAAAAACACGATGAAACACTGTTCAGAATGCGGTTCCAGGACCTTGAAGAAGATTCCCGAAGGAGATAATCGGGAGCGTGATACCTGCGAATCCTGCGGAAGGATTTTTTACCAAAGTTCCAAGATTGTGGTGGTCTGTATTCCAGAATGGCAGGGTCGGATCCTTCTCTGCAGGAGGGCCATCGAACCACGACGGGGCCATTGGTGCCTGCCCGGAGGATATCTTGAGACAGGAGAAACCCTGGAAGAAGGAGCCAGCCGTGAAGTTTATGAAGAAACCTTTGCCTCGGTGGAAAACCTGAAGCTGTTTTCCAAGGCAGAATTGATCCATTTGAACCTGGTCATGTTTTGTTTTCAGGGAAAAATGAAGAATGCATCGTTCCGGGCTGGGCAGGAATGTTTGGAAGTTAGGCTTTTTGAAATGTCTGAACTGCTCGAGATGGAATTGGCCTTCAATGCGCACCGTTTTTCCCTGGAAGCATATGCTCGTGAACCTGATTCAGGAGGCATTCATAGTTTTCGGATCGATCAGGACTAGATCAAACAATTTTCTTTTGGTTTGATCTTTAAAAATTCCGGTTTTAATTTCTCGGATCAGGCACGTTATTTCTCAATCAAGAAAGGGATCCTATGCCCAGTATCGTGGTAAAAAACTTCAATAATGCAGATGAAGTCCGGACTCCGGACAAAACCAAAGCGGAAGTGGTCGAACTAGGAAACGTCACCGCAATGAAAATCACCCTTGAGCCGGGATGGAGGTGGTCAGAATGCATCAAGCCTGTGGTTGGAACAGAATCCTGTCAAAAGAGGCATGTTGGCATGTTGGTATCAGGGAAAATGAAAGTCGTCAATGATGACGGCAGCGAGGCGGTAGTCAGTGCAGGCGATGCCTATGTTTTTGAGCCCGGTCATGATGGCTGGGTGATCGGGGATGAGCCTGCGGTCGGTTATGAATTTGAGGGTTCCACTGCGGCAACCTACGCCAAATCCTGATCAATTTCGGGAGTCTTCGGGCTCCCTGATTCTCCCTTTTTCCTGAAACAAGCTTGATGCAAAAGGGACTTCCCAACCGATTTTACACCACAAGAGAAGATTTCCTCCTGGAACGGGAAAGGATCTTTTCCTCGATGTGGACCTGCATCGGTTTTGCCAGTGACACCGCGGAACCCGGGGACGCATTTCCGTTGGAATTCATGGAACTTCCCTTACTGATTCTGCGGGGAGAGGACCGTCAACTGCGTGTTTTTCATAATGTTTGTCCCCACAGAGGACATATCCTGGTTTCCGAACCGGGAAGGATGAAAAAAATGCTTCGATGTCCCTACCATTCCTGGACCTTTCAACTGGACGGAAAGCTGGCGAATACTCCACACATCGGCGGAGTAGGTGTCCGGGAACTGGAACACTTTGATCCGACCTGTCACGGCATGCGGGAGATACGGTCTGAGGTCTGGAACGATCTCGTCTTCATCAACCTTGATGGTGAAGCGGAACCCTTTTCTCAGTTCATTCAGCCCCTGGACGAACGTTGGAAACAATTTTGGGGCACAAACGGTCCCGGAATGCTGAAGCGTTCAGGAATCGATGATCGTATTGATTTCGAACTTGATACCAACTGGAAACTGGCGGTGGAAAACTATCTGGAAGCTTATCACCTGCCGACGGTCCATCCGGCATTGAATCGCGTTTCCCCGGTAAAGGATCATGAAATCTTCATCGAAGAACGTTTTGCAGGTCAAATTTCTCATAACTATCAATACCGTTCCGGAAATGCCGAACCCCTCCCATTGTTTCCGGAATGGCCACTGGATCAGTTAAATTATGCAGAATATCCTGTTCTTTATCCCAACACCCTGTTCGGACTTCAGGCGGATCATTTCTATGTGATGGTAATCCTCCCTCTGAGATTTGACCTCACCCGCGAAGAAGCCAGGATTTACCGGGTTGGCGAAGAATCCGTGGGG
>LNZD02000227.1 GCA_001469005.2 SAR324 cluster bacterium lautmerah10 | reverse complement strand
CCCATCCAACAGCAGAAAATCTAAAGTTTCAGGTATAATTTTTTTTGGAGATATCTTTCATGCAGAACCTAAATATTATTTTCAATATTTGCCAAAGTTACTTAATGCTCAGATCAACCTTTTAAAAAAGTTGGTTATTTATGATCTACAGGTATTCAGAAAAATTCTGATTTTGTGATTTGATTGGTAAAATTCATTAAGTCTGATCAAACAACCTCCCCCAGCCTTTTTGGGAGTGGGAGAGGCCGGCGAGGTGGAGGGCATGCCAGGCCATGGCGTGGTTGCTGGAGGTAACGGGTTTTCCGAGTTGCTTTTCGAGGGAATGGATTGTTTCGGCAATCCGCAGGTTGGTGCAGGCGACGAAGACCGCATCCACGGCGGAATGACCGCCGATCTCGAGGACGGCGCTTTCGATGGAGTCCGGGGAGATCCTGCCGACGAGGTTGTCATCATCGACATTGAAGGACGCCATCGCAGGCACTTCGATTCCTTCCTTCTCGAACAAACCGCGCATCTGCAGGTTCAGTTCGTCCCGGTAGGGAGTGAGCAGGGCCATCCGGGAGACATCGAGTCTGCGCAGGGCTTCGACCGCGGCGGTGAAGGGATTGGTCACGCGGACCCCGGGTTTGGCATTTTGGCAGAGGGCTTCGACCCGCGGGGGTCCGATCACCATCGAGGCCGAGGTGCATCCGTAGGCGATCACATCGAGGGGCATTCCGGGCAGGATCACCTTCACCGAATCCTCAAGCCGGCTTTCCATCGCGGAAAGGGTTTCGGCATTGATGCTCGGTTCATTGAGGATACGGCTCTGGTAAAGCCCGACCCCGGGGAGATTCAGGATTTTGCGGAATTCATGCTCGATCACATGATCGGTGGCCAACACCACCAGCCCGATCGCAGCCCGGGAACGGACGGAATCGTCCAGTTCGTAGGGACGCTGCTGAAGACTGATTTTGGGGTCCAAAAAACCTCCCGGAAAAAGGAGTTTCAGTTACGGTATGAAAACGAGGCGTCAAACCGGGAAAGCACGTATTCCCCGCATCGGATGGGCGGATAGAGCGCGGATTCCTGCTCGGCGCAGACGATGGAGGGATCGATGAGTGTGTCGAAATCGGGATCCCAGGCTACCACCATCGAATAGCGCTCACAAGACTGACGGTTGATCACCCGGTGGGGCGTGGAACGGAAGACGTCGTTACTCCAGCGCATCAGCAGGTCCCCGACATTGACGACCAGGGTTCCCTCGATGGGATGGGCCGTGACCCATTCCCCCTGATGATTCTGCACTTCCAGGCCTCCGACCTGGTCCTGCCACAACAGGGTCAGGCAGCCGTAGTCGGTGTGGGGGGCGACCCCGAACTGGCTTCTGCCGAGTTCCCTGGACTGGGGGGGATAGTAGATGATGGAACTGCGGGCGATGGGTTCCTTCATCTGGCGCACAAAGGCCTGTGGATCGATCCCCATGCTCATGGCAAAAGCGCGCATCACCTTTTTCCCGCATTCGATGCCTTCGGTGAAGAAGGGATAGACCGAGTCCCGGAATTGCGGAAGTTCCCTGGGCCACTGGTTTCTTCCCAGAAACGGATTTTCTGAATTGACGGAGGGATGGTCATCGGGAAGGTCGAGTCCCCAGACGAAACTTTCCTTGAGGTCGATGTTTTCCGCCGACTCCATTTTGGCCTCACCCACCGAAAGAAAACCATGGTGACTGGAGTTGATTTTGATTTTCTGTTTCGAATCCTGGGACTGGCTGAAAAAACTCTGGGACGCCCGGTGTGCTTCCGTGATTACCGATTCCGGGATGCCGTGATTACGGATGTAAAAAAATCCGACTTCCTCTGCCGCCTTGCGGATTTCCTGGGCAACCTGCATCGATTCTTCAGGGGTTCCCTTGAGGAATCCTCCGAAGTCGATGACCGGGATTTCTTCCACGGCAATCGTTTTGGATTCTGCATAGCCCATGTCAGTTCTTGTAAATCGGATGCCTTGGCTATTTCTGGTAATAGCCGATGGTGTCCCCTTCGGTGCTGACGCCGAGCCCGTTGAGGGTGCGGTTGGAGTAGTTGAAATAGGCGCAGACCTGGTTCACTTCCAGGATTTCCTCGTCGGAGGCTCCCTCGCGTTTTGCGGAAAGCACGTCTTCGGCAACCATCTCTCCCGGGGTTTTGGTCAGTTTCCCGGCGTAGCGCATCAGGGCCAGATCCTTGCCCTGGAGCACCGCTTCCGGAGTTTCCTCTTCCAACGCTTTCCGGAGCGCCCGGCACCATTCCACGTCGCCCTGAAGTTTTTCAAAATTGGAATAGTGATGCATGAGGCTGTAGTCACAGCGGTTGAGGATGCTGGTATAAACCGCGATCGCTTCCAGGAACCAGAGCGGAAGGCTCAGATCCGCATGGTGGAGCACGCTTTTATACAGGGTGTAATGGCCGTTCATCGATTGGGGACGCAGGCTGTGAACGCGCATCACATTGTCTACCGTGCCGCTGGGAGTCATCACCTTGTCGAACATTTCCTTCAGAAACCCCTTGGCACCTTCGACGGGCATCATCTTGATCCATGCACTCATTGCATCCTCATGAATTCAGGATCTTTCCTTTGGAGGGACGGGAGAAGAGCTTCTTCACCATCGGCTCGAAAAATTCGAGAGGAGCGGTGTCATAACTGCTCTGGATCGAGTTCTGGTCGTAGCGACGGACCCACTCGGCAGTATGTTCGAAAAAGGGATTTCCACGGAATTTCTCCAGTTCGGCGGTATCAAGGTCGGGGTGGTTCCGGGCATGGACATCCAGGAAGTACTGGTGGTGTTTGAGCAGCCAGTAGTTTTTATTGGAAATGTAGTTGGCAAGCAGGGTGGCGGCAAACTCTCCATGATTGTCCGGAGATATCAGGTAACCGACGTCATGAAAGAGGGTGCAGACCACCAGTTCCTCATCGCACCCGTCCCGGTAGGCCATGGTCGCCGACTGCAGACAATGGCGGTAGTTGTTCACCTGGTACCCGAAACTCTCGACATGCTCCTGGGTCCGTAGAAAGCCCAGGGCCTGCTCCGCCTGGTGTTCGCTGTAAAAATCCTTTTTCTGCCGGGAAAGCAGGGTCCAGTCTTCGGCGGTGAAATCCTCCATCGTCGGCTTTGCCTCTTCCACCTGATGCCAGCCTGGAGAGGCCATCGGGGTGGGCTGGTTCAATTTCCCGTCGCCCGGGAGCCCGTCCTGAATTTTTTCCCCGTTGCCGAGAGCCGGTGCGGGATATCCGTTCCCCATGATCATGCTTTTCTGGAAAAAAACCGGAGCCGTGTTTCCATGCTCAAAGGAAAGACTTTGAAGCCTGAAACTGCGAACCCTTGGCCCGCAGGCATCAGGCTTTAGAAGGAATCAGTTCCCGGAAAGCCACTTGGCTTCCAGTTCCTTGAAAAATCCACGTTCCCTCTTGAGGTCAATCCAGTGGTTGACGTAGTTGATCCAGACCTGGTCATTCTGGGGAAGCAGCATCGCCAACGGAGTCGGGCTGCGTCCTTCCTGAACCGGAACGCGCTGAAGCTGCTTGTATTTCTTCACCAGATTTGCCGCTTCGAGGTTACTGGTCATGGAAGCATCTGCACGCCCTGCGAGCACTTCCTGGTAATCCCTTGCCGGGGCAGAGACGGTGATGATCTTGGCCTTGTTGAACAGCGCACGGGCTCTTTTTTCCTGGACCGTTCCCATGGTCACCGCCACGGTCACCGAGGGAGAATTCAGATCTTCCCAGGAATTGTACTTCCCGGCACTGCTGCGGTTCATCAACGGCACGTCGACCACCGCAAAATAGGATTTGGAATATCCCGCCACCAAAGCCCGCTTGGGACTGAGGGACGCGCTGGTGCTCATGTCGTACTTGTCGGCAACGATTCCGTTGACCAGGGTTTTCCAGGTGGTCGGCACAAAAACGACCTTGACGCCCATGTCTGCCGCCAGTGCAGTGGCAACGTCGATGTCAAAACCCTCGCGTTTCTGGGTCGCCGGGTCGATCAGGGTCATCGGATTCCAGTCCCCGGTGGTTCCCACCCGCAGTTCCCCTCTTTCCAGAATCTGTTTGAGGTTGGATTGTGCGAGCAAGCCCATCGGCAGGGCCAGCATCATGACGCTGAGAATGATATTTTTCAAAAGCTTGAATGAACGCATAAAGCCTCCTGATTGCTTCGAAATGAGTGGTGTTTCGATTCGACTGCACGGATCCGATTTCCATCAGGACTTGTACAAATCCGACGGAAAGGAATAATGTGCGGTCCTTAAATGACAAAAGGCTAAACCCTACTGCATCACTGCCTCCAAGGCAAATTCAAAAATAACGTTGAAGACTGAGACCCGGGAATGAAGCATCATTGGATTTGGATCCTGCTGATCCTTTTCATATCAGGCTGCGGACAAGGCTATGACTGGGGCTGGTACGTGGTTTCACCACTTCATCCCCAGGGGCAGACCAACATCCAGTTTCTGATCAGCGGGCTCTGGTACACGCTCCTGCTTTCGGTGATGGCGATTCTGCTTTCCATCGTGCTCGGATTGCTGATTGCCCTGATGACGCTGACGAAGCATTCTTTCTTGAGGAAAGTGAACCGGGTCTATGTGGAGATCTTCCGTTCGATCCCGATCCTGGTGATGCTGTTGTGGGTCTATTACGGACTCCCGCCGGCGTTGGGAATCCGGCTCGACGTCCTCTGGGCGGGGGTGCTGGCCCTGGCCTTATGCGACAGCGCCTTTGAAGCGGAGATTTTCCGGGCAGGGATCCAGTCCATCGAGAAGGGACAGCATGATGCCGCCAACTCCCTGGGCCTCGGCTTTTACCTGAAGATGCGTCTGATCGTTTTACCCCAGGCGATCAAACGGATCCTTCCTGCGATCGGGAACCAGTTCGTTTATATGCTGAAAATGTCATCCCTCGTTTCGGTGATCGGGATGACCGAACTGACCCGGCGTGCGGATGAATTGGTGGTCAGCCAGTACCGTCCCCTGGAAATCTATACCTTCCTGGTCTTCGAGTATTTCGTGCTGATCATTGTCGTTTCCTCCCTGGTCCGGCAACTGGAGAAGAAACTCCAGACGGAGTCATGATTCTAGACTGAACCCCTTTTCCCTTCGAGCCAGGCCTCGGTCGCTTCACGGGCAGGATCCAGAACCGATTGAACCGGAGCCAGCTCTCCCATCAT
>LNZD02000226.1 GCA_001469005.2 SAR324 cluster bacterium lautmerah10 | reverse complement strand
CCGGTAAACATCAAAGTCCTCTGCGGTGTAACGGTTTTTGCACTGGGAAAATTCCAGATGATGGGCCATCGAGTGAATCAACCCCTCACTGTCCATACGCCGGTAATCAGCAATCAAATCCCAGATTTTTTCCATTTCAGGACGGTTCTGCGGCATCTTAAAAACAATTAAAAAGGATGAAGGGATTGATGCCAAAATCTTCATCTTGGCCTTGTATCCCAAAACAAGTTTTCTTCATTCGTGAAAAATCAACCTGGCTGGAGCATCAATGCCGCCAGCGGAGGCAGATCCAGAGAAACCCTGCAGGGAAATCCGTGGCTGGGATGATTTTCCACCGTAATCCGGGACTGGCTGCTGAAACCCGAACCGCCAAACCAGGGATCGTCCGTATCAAAAATTTTATGGTACGCATCTGCTTCAGGAAGTCCCAACAGGTAACCCCTTCTCGGGACCGGTGTGAAGTTGAAAACAAAGGCCACGGGAGCGGAATTGGAACCGTTATGCTCCAAGTCCTCACTTCCCTCATAACCAACGGCGGTCACTCGTAAGAAGGCAAGCACACTGTTATCCTGGTCACTGTGATCGATCCAGCGAAATCCGCTCCAATCGAAGTCATTGCTGTAGAGCGCGGGCAAGCGCAGGTAAAGCCGGTTCAATTCTCGGCAAAAGTGCTGGAGCTGGCGATGACCTTCATTTTCCAGCAGATGCCAGTCGAGACCGACTTTTTCGTCCCATTCCCGCCATTGACCGAATTCTCCGCCCATGAAGATCAGTTTCTTACCAGGATGCCCCATCAAATACGCATGATACAATCGAAGGTTGGCCCGTTTCTGCCACTCATCCCCGGGCATTTTTTCCAGAAGTGAGCGCTTTCCGTGGACCACCTCGTCATGGGACAGGGCTAACACGAAGTTTTCGCTGAAGGCATACATCATCGAAAAGGTCATCAGTTGATGCTCGTATTTCCTGTAAACCGGGTCCTTTTCCATGTATCTCAAGCTGTCATTCATCCAACCCATATTCCATTTGAGGTTGAATCCCAGTCCTCCGGTATAGGTGGGATGGCTGACTCCGGACCAGGCTGTGGATTCTTCGGCAATGGAAAGAATCCCCGGGAATTTTTCAAAGAGAACCCGGTTCAGTTGCCGGATGAAGGTGACGGCTTCCAGGTTTTCCCGACCACCATAATGGTTGGGCAGCCATTCTCCGGATTCCCGGTTGTAATCCAGGTAAAGCATTGAGGCAACAGCATCTACCCGGATCCCGTCGAGATGATAGTTTTCGAACCAGAAGAGCGCGTTGGAAATGAGAAAATTCCGGACCTCGTTGCGTCCGTAATTGAATACCAGCGTGCCCCACTCCTGATGCATCCCTCTCCGTGGGTCTTCATGCTCATAAAGGGCGGTGCCATCAAATCGGGCGAGTCCATGGGCGTCCGTGGGGAAATGACCCGGGACCCAGTCCATGATCACCCCCAAACCATGCTGATGACATTGATCGACAAAATACATGAAATCCGCAGGACTGCCGTATCGAGACGAAGGCGCGAAATAGCCGGTCACCTGATAGCCCCATGAGGCGTCCAACGGATGCTCCGCCAGAGGCATTAGTTCGAGGTGGGTGTATCCCATTTCCTTGGTATAAGGAATCAATTCCTCAACTGCTTCGCGGTACGTCAGAAAACGATTTTCCTGGTCGGCTTTACGTTTCCAGGATCCGAGATGGACTTCATAGATGTTGATCGGCTGCTTGAGCGGGTCCTGCCGGGTGCGGTTCTCCATCCAGGATTCGTCCTGCCAGACATAATCTTCCAAATTTGCAACCCTGGATGCGGTCGAGGGACGGATTTCCGAGGCAAAGGCAAAGGGATCGGATTTGAGAAAAACTTCACCGTTTTGACCTTTGATCTCGAATTTATAAAGCATCCCTTCGCCGATTCCGGGAAGGAAGAGTTCCCAGATGCCGCTGCTGCCGATGGCCTGCATCGGGTGCTGCAGCCCGTTCCAGTGATTGAATTCACCAACCACACTGACGCGTTTGGCATTAGGAGCCCAGACCGTGAACCGTGTTCCCCGTATCCCTTCGACTTCCATCAGGTGGGCACCGAGTTTGTCAAACAACCTAAGATGGGTTCCTTCTCCGAAAAGATGCTGGTCCAGCTCCTCAAAATGCACTTCAAAATAATAAGGGTCGTACCGGCGATATTGAGAACCGTCCTCAAAACGGCAATGGAGCAGGTATGGAGACCGATTGGACAAACTTCTGCCCCGCCATTCAAAGATGCCTGCGTCGTCAAGCCTCTGCATCGGCTCTCCTACGGCATGGTTTTTTCCCGGATTCCAGTCAATCTTCACTTCAACTGCAGAAGGTTCCCAAACCCGGACAACCCATTCTTTTTGCTTGGGTTCCCCCGGTTCCTCATGAAATCCGAGCCAAGACCTTGGGAAATGGCAATCTCCATCCAAAAGAGCTTGAATGGTCTTGAGGTCGTTTTCTTGCTGACTGGATGTGCAGATCTCGTTCATTCCACTTTGATGAAAAACATAAGGAAGACAGATTATCTGGTGGGAATCCTCTTCCGCAAACCTTTAAACCAAAACACCGTATTTTGAAATATTCATCAGCCTCCTTTGACCGAACCTGCGACCAATCCACGAACAAAATACCTTTGAAGGGCAAAAAACACGATCAGCGGAACAACAATGGAAATGAAGGCACTGCTGGTGAGGATTTCCCAGTTGTCTCCTCGGGATCCCAAGAGTTCGCGCATCTTTGAGGTGAGGACGATCTGGTCATCGCTCTTGCCGAGAAAAACCAGTGCGACCAACAGGTCATTCCAAACCCAGAGGAATTGAAGAATCGTAAATGAAGCCAATGCGGGAACCGACAGAGGAACCACAAGCCTGGTAAAGATCTGGAAGTGGTTGGCTCCATCAATCCTTGCTGATTCGATGATTTCCTTGGGCAGGGTTCCCATGTAGTTTCGCAGGAGATAAATTGCCAAAGGCAGTCCAAAACCTGTATGGGCAAGCCAGATTCCTGGGTAAGATTTCCCTGAAACACCGAAAAAAGCCCCGATGTCATTGTACATTCTCAGAAGTGGAATCAGGGACATCTGTAAAGGCACGACCAATAAGCCCACCACGACCACAAATAAAAATTGTCGTCCCGGAAAACGCATCCAGGCAAAGGCATAGGCAGCAAAGGCTGCGATCGTTATCGGAATGATCGTCGCAGGTATCGTCACCACAAAGGTATTGACAAACGATTGCCCTATTCCTTCAGCACTGAGCACCTCCAGGTAATTATCCAAACTGAAAGTCGGAGGAACCTTGGCGACGTAGAAGATACGTTTCCCCCTTTTGTGTTTGAAGGGTTTTTCAGACTTCCAGACATAGCTGCCATCTGCATGGAGGGTGAAGAGGCTGCCGTCTTTCATGGTCATCGGCTCGCCTGAACGATATGCGTCCAGTTTGCGAAAATTCGTGTTGTAGCTCTGGATGGTCTTGGAGCCCGCTTCAAAAAAACTTCCGGTGAGGACATACTTTCCATCCTGCAGAACTTCTTCCCCGGCCACACCGGTGCGGCCGAAAGCATTTTGAGACGTGGTGGTGAAGGCGGTCCACCAACCGGTGATGGCCAGTTGATCCTTGTCCCGGAAGGAACTGATCAACAATCCCATGCTCGGCAGGACCCAAACCGTGACCAGCATCAACAAGCTGAGATGCACCAAAAGCCGTCCAACACTGAGGTTCAGCAGGGGAATCCGATGACTCATCATGATTCCTCCTCACTGCGAAAACGGCGGATGTTCCAGATCATCACCGGTACCACGGCAATCATGATGAAGAGGGCGATGGTGCTTCCCCGTCCTGAATCGCCTCCCCCACGGAACATCCAGTCAAACATCATATTGGCCAACACCTCCGTTCCCCACTGGCCGTTGGTCATCGCCAAAACGATGTCGAAAATCTTAAGTACAATGATGGTGATCGTGGTCCAGACCACCAGGATCGTTCCCATGATCTGGGGCACCATGATTTTAAGAAAAACCTGGATCTCGTTTGCTCCATCGATCCTTGCCGCCTCCAGGGTTTCTTCCGGCACACCGCGCAGGGCCGCACTCAAAATCACCATCGCAAATCCGGTTTGGATCCAGATGAGGATGATCATCAGGAAAAAATTATTCCAGAAAGGTATCGTAATCCAGGCTTCCGGCTCTCCTCCGAAAAACATTACCAATGCGTTTAGGCTGCCAATCTGTTCTGAGTCCGCTCCCCGGAAATCATAGACGAACTTCCAGATCACGCTTGCTCCCACAAAAGATATGGCCATGGGCATGAAGATCATGGATTTCGCAAATCCTCCCCACCAGACCCGGTCGGCCAACACGGCCACCAACAACCCGAAGAACACACTCAAGGTCGGCACGACCACAAGCCACATTGCATTGTTTCCAATCGCCTGCAGCAGTTCCGGATCCTGGACCGCCCAATGATAATTACGGAAACCGACAAAACGCTCACCGGTGAAATCATGAAAGCTCAGGCGCAGCGTTTCAAAGACAGGATAAACGAGGTAGATGAAAAGCATGAAAACTGCTGGGAGCAGAAAAATCCACGGACGCAAGAGGTTGCGCAGGCTTTCCCGGCTGATCACCTCACCGTTTGCCCCTTTGCTGTCAGCAAAAAAGCGTTCCAGCACAAAATGACTGCCAATGAAATAAAAAAAGCAGGCGCCCACTCCGAAAAACACCGCGAAAACCGCGTCGAGCAGTTGAGCGATCACAACACTTTGGGGATGGAAAGAGGAGGATGGGGCGGCTGAAGTTCAACCGCCCCAAAAAGGATAGGAACGAGATAAAACTGGATTTACTTGATCGCGTCCCAACTGTTTTGGATGTTGTCCGCCACTTTCTGTGCCGAAGCACCGCTGACATAGAACACCATCTGGCTCCAGAAGGAACCTGCGCCGATCGCACCGGGCATCAGATCCGAACCGTCAAAACGGAAGGTGGTTGCGTTCTGCAGGATTTCACCCTGTTTGCGCAAGATACCACTGGAGTAGGCATTCAGGTCGACTCCCTTGTGAGGGGTAAGAAAACCTTTGCCGGACATCCAGATTTCGTGAGACTTGGGATGCTGGAGATACTTCATGTATTCACGGGTCGCAGGACTGTCTTTGGTAATCGCCATCAACGTGCCTCCCCCAAGAACCGGCGGGGAAATAAAAGAAGTTCGCGTCCGTACCAACTTCAACACCTTTTGGAAAAAATGCAGGAATGAAGCTTGCCTGACGGTGCATGTAGCACTTCGGCGGCACGGTGAACATCCCCTTGGGGCTATCACGGAAATCCGTCGCACCCACCGCACGGGAACCCCCTTCAACATAGTCATTATTCTTGGCAAACTTTCCAAAGGTTTCGATGGCATTGACCACCCGTGGATCATTGAACTTGACCGTGTTCGCGACCCAACCGTCATAGACATCCGGAGTCTGGGTCCTGAGCATGATGTCTTCCACCCAGTCCGTTGCGGGCCAGCCGGTTGCGTCTCCGGAACCGAGTCCGATACACCAGGGGGTGCCTCCGTCTTTGACAATTTGGTCACTGAGAGCAATCAATTCCTCCATGGTTTTTGGAATTTCATAACCGCCTGCTTCGAAGTTTTCCGGGACATACCAAACCAGGGACTTGACGTTGACGTTGTAGAAAAAACCGTAAAACTGATCGTTCCCGTTCTTGTCAGGGTAGGTGCCAAGATCCACCCAGGACGGTCCTGCCGCATAGTTGTTCTTGACCCAGTTTTCCATGTCATTACCAAGCGGAACCAATCCTCCTATGGCGGCCATGTTTGCTGCCAGCCCCGGTTGAGGAAAAGCCGCGAGATTCGGAGGACTCCCTGCCTTGATGTCAATCACGATCTGCTGCTCAAAACTGTCCGAACCGGCATAGTCCACTTTGGCACCGGTTGCTTTTTCAAAATAAGCATTGACCTTGTCAAAATTTTCTTCATCTCCTGTCAGCCATGGACCTGCAATCGAGACCGTCTGCCCGCTTAAATTTGGACCTTTGTATTCGGCAGCAGTTAATCCTGTTGCTACCGAAATCGTTAAAAACGAAACCAACACTGTATACAACGTTTTATACATTGCGCTTCTCCGATAAGAATTATCAATTAGGAAAAAACCTGAATGACCAGAAAAATACAGATTTCCAAAACGTTTTGGAAATTGATCATAAAGGCATAAAATTTACGTTAAAGGAGTCCCAAGTTTCTGTCAAACAAATAATTGAGATTCAAGGGCAGGAGACTGTTAGAATGTTTTGTTTTCAACAATGAAGAGTTTCGGCAGCATGAAATCTTTTCCCAACCAATTTCTCTGGGGAGTTTCGACTTCCAGTTACCAGATCGAGGGCGCCATTCACTCAGGAGGAAGAGGAGAGAGCATTTGGGACCGTTTTTCCAGCCTCCCAGGAAGAATCGCCGATGGCAGTTCGGGGGAAATGGCCTGCGACCATTATCACAACTGGGAGGAGGACCTGGGCTTGATCCAGGAAATGGGTGCAGGAGCCTATCGTTTTTCGACCGCATGGCCGAGGATCCAGCCACTGGGAAGCGGCAGGTTCAATACCGAAGGGCTTCAGTTTTACAGTCGGCTTGTGGACGGTTTACTTTCCAGAGGGATCGAACCCTGGTTATGCCTCAACCACTGGGATCTCCCACAGGCGCTGCAGGAAAAGGGAGGATGGACAAACCGGGACACCGCGATGCGTTTTGTCGAATACGGCTGGAAGGTTTTGGAGGTACTCGGAGACCGGGTGAAACATGTGATTCCCCACAACGAACCCAACGTCTTGAGCATCCTCGGTCACGGAATCGGCATCCATGCTCCGGGGCTTCAAGATGCATCGGCCTGTTTCGCATCGGCCCATCATCTCAACCTCAGTCATGGACTGGTCTCGAGGGAACTGAAGATCTGCCAGTCGGATCTTCAACTCGGACCGGTGGTTTCCCTTCAGCCCGTGATCGAACAGGACCGTGACCAGAATGCCTCAGAAAGGCTGGATGCCCTCTGGAACAAGATGTTTCTGGATCCTGTGTTTTTCGGAACCTATCCTGAAATCCTAGAAGAAGAACTTAAACCCTGGATTCATGAGGGAGACTCTGAAATCCTACAATTCAAACCTGATTTTTTTGGGCTCAACCATTACACCGTAATGCGCGCCCAAAGCAGCGGAAAATCAGCCCTGGGAGTCCGTATCATGGAAACACCAGCAGGACTGCCGGTGACTGACAGTGGTTGGGAAATCCGGCCTGAAGCAATGTTGGAGCAGTTGCTCGAATTCCGGGAACGATACGGTGACGTTCCAATCTACATCACTGAAAATGGTTGCTCCAGTCCCGATCAGTCAGATGCCTCCGGAGAGGTCCAAGATCCCCTAAGAACGCAATACCTCCGTGACTATTTAGCTGCCGGTCTGGAAGCGATGGAACAGGGAGTGGACCTCCGCGGTTGGTTCTTCTGGTCCTTATTGGATAATTTCGAATGGGCTGAAGGTTATACCAAACGGTTCGGGCTGATTTATGTCGATTATGAGACCCAACAGCGGATTCCCAAAGATTCCTACCGGTTCGTCCAGAAACTAATCCAGGAAAATACCCTGCCGGATTGAGACAGGTCCAAAAAAAGGCAAAGCTTTCCTGAACCCCTTCAACGATTTAAATTTTAAAAGAAGTTGGAATGGTAGGGGTTAGCACGGCGTAATCCGGCAATTTATTCTTGAGGTGCTTTTGGCCTGTCGGGATACGCCGCATAAAGCCTCTAACCCGACCTACTGGATTATCCGAGCGACAAAACGGACCAAGCATTTCTTCTGAAAAAAACCTCTGAATCCTGTTTTCCCAATTCATCAATGGGTCGTCAAGATAGGCTGATAGACTTATGCATGGTGTCCAGGAAGACGTGAAGATGTTGGAAACACACTCGATTTCCAACATCAAATCGGCTTGGGACAAGACGGGTTCAATGGGATTGAACGGGACCATGCACCATTTCACCCGGGCAGGATTATTTTTGGGAAACGCCTTTAGGCAGCCAATCGTTCGAAAGCTGTTCCCTGCTGATTGAAAACATGGCAACTTTCGGAACTGACGCCGACTGAGATTTCCTCTCCTTCGGAAACAACCTT
>LNZD02000225.1 GCA_001469005.2 SAR324 cluster bacterium lautmerah10 | reverse complement strand
GATCATCAAAAAACCTGGTAAAAAACGGAATTCTTTATCAAATCGGAAAATTTGCCTTATGGACCACATTAAGGGATCACAGAATCAAATTGACTGGAAGCATTTTTTAAAATCGGGCGACCGGATCTTTATAGGTTCCAACGCGGCGGTGCCGAATGCACTGATGGATCAGTTGATTGATGAACAGGCCTCGGCGCTGAATGACATTGAAGTCGTCCACATTCTCACTTTGGGTGAAAACCGTTGGGCTCAGAAACAGTATCAGGACACCTTTACCCTCAATGCGTTGTTTCTCGGACAGGGGACCAGGGAAGCGGTCCATGAAGGATATGCCGATTACACCCCCTGTTTTTTATCCGAAATCCCCTCCCTGTTCCACGACAAGACCCTTCCGATTGATGTGGCTTTGATTTCGGTCAGTCCCCCGGATCCCCATGGCTACTGTTCGCTGGGGGTATCGGTCGATGTCGTGCACGCGGCTGCCCGAAGCGCCCGTTATGTAATCGCCCAGATCAATGAGCAGATGCCTTTTACCATGGGGGATAGTTTCATCCATCTGAATGAGATCGATGCAGCCTACGTTGCCAGCCAGCCTTTACCGGAATTGCAGCCGGCCAAGATGGACCCGGTGACCCAAAAAATCGGAGAATACGTTGCCCTCCTCATCGAAGACGGAGCGACCCTGCAGATGGGTATCGGCAAGATCCCCGACGCGGTTTTGAACAGTCTGCACCATCATCGTGACCTGGGCATCCATACCGAAATGTTCAGTGATGGAGTGATCGAGCTGATGCAGAAGGGAATCATCAACAATTCCCGCAAAAGCATCCACCGGCACAAGACCGTCACATCCTTCTGTATCGGGACCAAAACCCTCTATGATTTTGTGCACAAGCATCCCCATGTGGATTTTCATCCCAGCGAGTATGTCAACAATCCATCCATCATTGCCCAGAATGATAAGATGGTTTCGATCAACAGTGCGATCGAAGTGGACCTCACCGGACAGGTAGTGGCAGATTCGGTGGGTTACCGTTTTTTCAGCGGCATCGGGGGACAGGTCGATTTCATCCGTGGCGCCTCCATGAGCCGGGATGGCTGCCCCATCATCGCCCTTCCTTCCACCGCGAAAAAAGGCAGTGTCTCGAGGATTGTTCCGTTCATCACGGAAGGCTCGGGGGTCGTCACCTCCCGTGGGGATGTGCATTACGTTGTGACCGAATACGGGATCGCGACACTACGCGGTCAAAGCATCCGAGAAAGGGCCCTGGAACTGATCCAGGTAGCTCATCCCGATTTCCGGGAACAACTCCTGTCCCGCGTGCGCGAACAGTATTGGGTGCCCCAGTACACAAAACAGGAACCGACCCGGGTCCCCGAACTCGGTTCGGTGGAAATCAAAAAAATCCGCCTCTCAGATGGCCAGACCTACTTCATGAGGCCGCTGCATTCTTCAGATGAACGGCGCCTGCAGGAATTCTTCTATTCTCATAATGCGGAAACCCTGATGCTCCGCTACCGTCACCAACCCAAGCAAATGTCACGGGAAAAAGCCCATTCATTGGTCAATGTCGACCAAAGACGGGACTTGGCGCTTTGTCTCACCGAACGCCAGGGGCCGAAACAGGAAATCCATGCAGTAGGACGTTATTTTTACCTCGACAAGGAAAACCTGGCTGAAGTGGCTTTCGTCGTGCGTGAAACAAAACGTGGATCGGGTATGGCGACCGTCCTGCTTTGCCAGATGATGAAGATTGCCCAAAAAAGGGGAGTGGCCAAAATGCTGGCTTATGTTCGCCGTGATAACCAGGCGATGCTGCATATTTTCGAAAATTACGATTTTGTCCGTCAGCCTTCTGATTCGCTGGAGGAAGTTGTCCTCTACCGCACCCTTGAAAGCACTGACCAAAACTCAGAATTGATTTGTGAAGAGGAGTGATTTGGGTCTTGGGATCTGTCAGAAAAATTCCCAATGGGATCTGAAAGGCTTATTGGATTGATCCATACCTCAAAGGTTCTTGGTTCTATGGATTTGAGTTCATCCAGGGAGGTTTCATCATCACGGATTGGAACTCCCCGGAAATCCGAAACTGCCGAGGCACACCTTCAGGCATGCCCGGCAGCTTTGATTTACTTTCAGGGTTGGTAGTTCCAGCGTTTGAGTAATCCCTTTCTCATTTGGTCCTTTTCAGCAGCAGAAGCCCCCCAGTTTCCTTCATAGACTGAACCCTCCCAGTCACCGTAAGTTGGATTGGGCAGGACGATGAATTTTGTTCCCCAGGAGTCCTTGAACCTGTCGGTTTCGGCAAATCGTTCAGCCACCGATTTATTCCGGAAGGCACTGTGGAAATCATTGTGATTGTCGCCCATGAGAAGTGCGACTTCATAATCTTTTTCGACCATGTTTCGACGTTCCTGCTTGTCACTGCTGCCGGTTCTTAACAGAAGGTGCTTTGGGTCGACGTTGGGGAATCCCAATGCTTTCAGATTCTTTTCTGTCCCCTCATATCCCACCATTTTACGGTTGGTCACATAGAAGATTTCCACGTTTCGGGATTCAGCATATTTGAGAAATTCCAATGCACCGGGCATGGCAGTCGCTTGGGCAGCCTGCATCCAGGGGTTCCAGGTTTTCGAAGAGTAGCCGAAATTCTGACCGATGAGGAAAGCCTCATAGGCTGAGTTATCGATCACGGTTTCATCCGCATCGACAATGACTGCCACAGGCTTAGCGCTTTTATGGGAGTCCAGGAAAGCGTCCAGATTCATCCGGGCCAGGTTGAATGCCTGATAGCAGAGAGCCCGGAATTCGGCGGAGGTTTGCATCCACAGCGTAGCCATCACCAGTTGTTCATTGAGGTCCTGAGTCGTGTAGGCTTGAGTTTCCTTAGCCTCCATTTGCATAGGGGCTGCCGTAACAAAAATTCCGGAAGCCAGTACCAAGGCCAGCAGCAAACGCAAACCGTAAGCATATTTTCTCATCATCGTATCTCCATCAATGGGGTTTTGATATTTTTGCCGTTTCCCCACGATTGAGGAGACGGGAGTAAAAACACCCTGCCGTTTAGATCTAGGTTAAGCCTCCTCATTCCATTAGATGCCAATTGGAAAAAGCTTCAAGAAAATATTCCTGGATGAAGGATTTGCTCTTTTGTCCTCATCCCATCCGGGTAAGGTGGGACTCAGGAACAGGGTTTTAAGTTTTACTGGGAGACTTGATGCAGAGTTACTGTAGCAGCCAAAAGCAAAACCCCTTTTTCAGTGGTAACCCTCAAAAATTCCACAAACCTTTCCTCGGTTCGGTATCTGTGGATGAAATGTTGTGGGTGGGGGCTCCGGATTTCTGGGAAAACTCCATGCAGCAGAAAACGAACTCTCTGCCTTTCGTCTTATTGGGCGGTGGATTCCTCAAAATCTGAGTTATTTCAAATCCAATTCTCAAACGTCATGTCATATCAATGGCGTTTGTCGTGTTTAGAATTTCACCTTTGAAAATCCGGTATGATCTTTCTCGCGGGAGAGTGGGGAGAAGTGTATCATGGTCGTTTTTTAAGAGGTTGGAGCAGCTCAAAAAAACTCAATAGTGTTGCTCTTGCCCAATCAGATTAAGATTGGATGAAATCCTACAAAATTGGAATCGACACCGGGGGGACATACACCGATGCGGTGGTTTTTGACCCGGTGGATAAAAAGGTTTTGAAATCGGTGAAAGCACTAACCTCCCACGGGAGGCTGGAACTGGGGATTGTTTCTGCGCTGAAAGAGCTTTTTCAGGACAAAAAAGCTGTGTACAAAGTTTCAGACATTGGTTTGGTCTCCCTTTCGACAACCCTCGCGACCAACAGCCTGGTGGAAAAGAAAGGAACGGATCCCGGTGTGGTGCTCATCGGTTTCAGTGATGATATGGAGCAAAGATCCCACCTCAAGGATTTGGTATCACAGGAAAGGATATTGAGGATTCCCGGGGGGCATCGTTACGACGGCAGTGAAAAAAATCCGTTGAATTTGTTAAAGCTTCAACAGTTTCTGGAAACATCCGGGAAATCGTTAAAAAACTTCGCGGTAGCCTCCAATTATTCAGTACGAAACTCCGAGCATGAAATTCTTGCGGGTGAATTGATCGAAAAGATGACCCGCGGAAGGGTTTCCCTTTCAAGCAGTCTTACCAGCGATCTCAACTCTCCCAGGCGAGCTTAC
>LNZD02000224.1 GCA_001469005.2 SAR324 cluster bacterium lautmerah10 | reverse complement strand
GGACTCCCTGCGGCCTGGGAAAATGCCCGAACACTGAATAGATGAATTGAAGATGAAGATCCTGGTCATCGGAGGTGGAGGAAGAGAACACGCGCTGGTCTGGAAACTGAACCAGAGTGCTCATGTAGAGAAAATATTTTGTGCACCGGGGAATCCCGGGATTTCGGAAATGGCCGAATGTGTTCCCATTGCCGTCAATCAGGTTGATCAACTGGCTGAATATGCTGAATCCCGAAAAATGGATCTGACCGTGGTCGGACCGGAGGAACCTCTGGTATTGGGTGTGGTCGATGAATTCAAAAAACGCGGATTGAAAATTTATGGCCCTGATCGTCAGTCTGCAAAACTCGAAGGAAGTAAAGCCTATGCCAAATCAGTGATGAAGCGTTTCGGCATTCCGACCGCCCGTTACGAGGAGTTCACGGATTTTGAAGATGCCCTTGGTTATCTCCGGGTCCAAGGTGCCCCGATTGTGATCAAGGCCGATGGATTGGCTGCCGGTAAGGGAGTCACGGTGGCAGAAACCCAGCAAGAGGCCGAAGCCGCTTTGGATGATGCCCTAAGGCAGGGAATTTTTGGAGAAGCTGGACAAAAGGTGGTGATCGAAGAATTTCTTGAAGGTGAAGAAATGACCATACTTGCCTTTGTCGATGGAGAAACAGTTCTTCCTCTTGTTCCCTCCCAGGATCACAAACCGATCTTCGATGGAGACCGTGGACCGAATACCGGAGGGATGGGAGCCTATTCCCCCGTACCCCACCTTGAACAATGGCTTACAGAGATTCAACGTCTCATCCTGAAACCCCTGGCAAAGGGTCTGGCTGAGTCTGGACAGCCGTATCGTGGTTTGCTTTATACGGGTCTGATGCTGAATGAATCCGGTCCTAAGGTGGTGGAATTCAATGTCCGTTTCGGAGATCCTGAGGCGCAGGTCGTACTTCCCTTGCTGGAAAATGACCTAGTGGAAATCCTGTCGGCATCCTGTGAGGGAAGATTGAATGAGGTCGAACTTGAATGGAAGAAGGAAGCCTCAGTCTGTGTGATTGCAGCAGCACCGGGCTACCCTGGGCCTCCCACGAAAGGGTTAGCCATTGAACTGCCGGAATTTTTGGAAGATGGAACACAGATCTTTCATGCGGGAACGCGCATTCAGGAAAACACCTTGGTGACATCGGGGGGAAGGGTTTTTGGCGTCACGGCCCAGGCGAGGGATGTTGAACAGGCTCGGAATCGTGTTTACCAACTGATGGAAAACATCAAGTTCAGGGGAATGCAGTTTCGTTCCGATATTGGGGCCAAAGCGCTTTGAAATTCAATCAAATCCTTGCTGACCCTTTTCACCGTGTAATTCGTTAAACACATTTGTTCAGGAATTGATCCCGATTCCCTGCTCAACTGCTCTTTCCAGAAGATATTCCCGACCTTCAAGCATGTCATCCAGGCTCCCGAATCCGTTCATGTAATGCCCCTCGAATCCACTGGATTCAATGAGCCGGAACATTTCTCCAAAATCGACATTGCCCGTACCGGGTTTCATGTGGATTTCGTATTCACCGTTATTGTCGGCGACCCTCACTTCTTCGCAGAGGCTCATATCCATTCCCTCGACAAACCCTTTGATTCCGATCGGATCAAAATGGGCATGGTTGATGGTGAAAGACCACCTTAAATTTGGTGACTGAATCTGCTCAAAATACTCTTGGGTATCTTCCAGATTATCGGGCATATAATGAACCTCGGCCAATTCAGGTTCGCCATTCAGGTTTTCAAGCAGAAGCAGGGCATTTTGTTTTTCGGCGTACTCGACAGCTCTTTTGATGCGGTCGATACTGGCCTGTTTACGGATTTTCTGACAACCGGTGAAATGATAACCCCCATGAACCACGATCCATTCCGCACCGAGTTTCACCGAAAGGTCGATGTAATTTCGCAGGTAGGCATCGGCAGCTTCCCGGAGATGTGGAGAAATTTCCGCAATGTTCACTCCGGATAGGGTGTGCAATCCAAGATGCAAACCGTGTTGTTCACAACCTTCCCGGATTTTGCTGCAACGTGATTCATCAAAACTTTCCAGGGCGTTCGGTGCAATATCGGTTTGGATGTCAAAATAGTAAACTTCATTTTGAGCTGCCCATTCAACCGCTTCTTCCGCAGAAACCCTTCTTCCGACATCGACCCCGATTCGTTGACGCAAAGTCTCTTTCATGGATATATCTCTTGAAAATAAATTGGTTAAATTAAAACCTTAAAGAAGGTATTCAATACCTTAAAAAAGTAGCAAATCGAGGCAGCTGGAGTCTAGTTGCCAACCAAAGTCTCGGAGTCCGCGATCATCGAAACTCAGGCATTTTTGAGCCAGAAAGTTCGGCTTTGGTCTGGTTTTCACAATCTTGATTGATCATTGATGCCATATGGCGTTCTGCTGGCGGCGCAATTGATAAAGCCTCGAAGCCTCATCCGTATCTATCATACTCCATGTCAACACCGTCCCGCGCTTCACATCAGCAAGCAATTTTCGGTCTGTTGCCATGTAGTAGGGTACCGGAGAGTTTGCCTGATCAGGATTAGCTCTTATCAGCTCTGGCTCTAGTCCGGCAACCGCATGATGATGGGGGTCGGTTATATGAAGAGTTTCACCTTGTTTAAAATCGCGTGCAGTCCGTGCAACCAAATCTACCATTGGTTCTGGAGCCAAGGCTCCGGTAGGCAGATTCAGCAACGCGGCACTTAAAATTGACATAGGCGCCTCGACACCGAGGGTGTGCTGACCGATGAAAAGCATGGCCGCTTTTGTGTTACGCGCAACGACATGCCCTTTTCCACGAAGCAGTTCCCACGTCTTAGAATTTTCACAGCGCACGATCACGAAAACACCACCGGCGAAACTCATTTCGTCAGACCGTCTAAGGCAGTTAAACACATCAATGACCTTCGTGTTGGCTAACAACCCACCTTCACTCTGAACCTGAAAAGCATCCGCCAATTCAACCGGCCTTAGCAACGGCGCATAAAGTGCGGCTCTGTCAGGGAAAAGGCCGGTACCGTTGGCTACCACGCCAAGCTCACAAAAATCAGGAACGGTGCGCGTTGGGAATTTTGCATTGGCAACAACGGCATTTCTTTTTTCAATAAGACTTTGCCAATCGCCGTCATCACACTGCCAAAGGTCGAGCATTCCTGAATGCTGGTGGCGGTGTTCCCGCCAACAGAGCGTGTCGTTTTCTTCGAGGACAAAGTCATATTCACTGGATTTTCCAGCTGCCAGTACCTCCAGACCGAGAGTTTCCGCCCAACTGTTCAAACCAATCAGCAGGCTCGGCTGGTCCCCTTCGACCTCCGTGTAGACAACACCTTTTTGGTTTGCCAAATGGTTCAGAATGGGGCCCACAACGATCCCTGCCTCCTTCGACGCCATGATCACATGACAGCCATTTTCGATTGCCCATTCGGCAACGGCAGCAGCAGCCCCCGGCTGACCTGTAGCTTCGACCACCACATCGAAAGCAGGCAGCCCATCAGCTGTGATATCTGTCACCATCATCGGCGGTGGCTTGATGCCGCTGTTGCTGATGGCATCTTGCATGCGCGTTTCGTCTTTATCGCAGATGACATTGATCTCGATCTTATCGATATTCCGTGACTGGTCCATTAGCGTGGCGCCAAAATCACCCACACCAACCAACGCCACACGGATCTGTGGCGCACCATCATTCTTGAAAAGACCGTGATAATTCATCGAGACCGATTCTGTTTCTGCATTCCCATGAGTCTTACTATCGACTCATAGAAGTATGGTCGAGTATTCATTGGGTTAATCCAGGGCGTTCGGTGCGATATCAGTTTAAATATCAAAAAAGTAAACTTCATTCTGAGCTGCCCATTCCACCGCTTCTTCCCCAGAAACCCTTCTTCCGACATCGACTCCGATTCGTTGACGCAAAGTCTCTTTCATGTTTATATCTCTAGGAAATAAATTGGTTTAAATTGAATCTTATAGTTTGAGGTGAACTTCCAACAAAACAGAACACATTTGTTGAAAATCAACCATTGAAGGAAAACGAGTTTTTAAAACCCGGCCAGGACGAACTCAAGTAAAAAAATTGCAGCATTATAAATTCAAACAATTCTGGAGAAAAAATGGATAAGGATTTCATGGCTTCCACGGTGCTTTCAGGAATAAGGGTTCTTGACTTGACGCGGGTTCGTTCAGGTCCGACGGCTGTCAGGCAGTTGGCCGATTGGGGAGCGGATGTCATCAAAATCGAGATCCCAGTTAGCCTCGAGGCCGATGGCGCACTTGGAGCCTCAAGGGATAGTCCTGATTTCCAGAATCTGCATCGAAATAAACGAAGCTTAACCTTGAATCTCAAGGATGAAGAGGGAATTTCAGTTTTCAAGAAGCTGGTTCAAAATTCGGATGTGGTTGTGGAAAACTACCGACCCTTTGTTAAAGAGAGGCTTGGAATCGATTATGAAAGTCTGAAAGCCTGCAACCCCCGGATCATTCTTGCCAGTATCTCGGGTTTCGGACAGGACGGTCCCTATTCCAAAAGACCGGGATTCGATCAGATTGCCCAGGGAATGGGCGGATTGATGTCCATCACCGGAGAGCCGGGACGAGGACCGATGCGGGTCGGAATCCCTATTGCCGATCTGACGGCAGGACTTTTCTGTGCCCAGGGGATCCTGCTGGCTCTGATCGAACGCCAGCAATCTGGAGAGGGGCAATGGCTCCATACGTCTCTGCTTCAGGCACAGGTGTTCATGCTTGATTTTCAGGCGGCTCGCTGGCTATGTGCTGGGGAAATACCGGGACAGGCAGGGAACAATCATCCCACCAGCATCCCCACGGGTGTCTTTAAAACTGCTGACGGGGCGATCAACCTGGCAGTGGCAGGAGAAACGATCTGGGGTCGCTTTGTTGAAACCCTCGGTAAGGAAGAATGGTTGAAGGATCCCAATTTCAAGGACAGTGCTTCACGGTCTGAAAACAGGGAACTTTTGAATCAGGAAATTGAAAAAGTGACCCTCAAGAAATCCACCCGGGAATGGGTCGATCTTTTCGAAAAAAGGGAGGTACCCTGTGGACCCATTTACCAAATCAATGAAGTGTTCGAGGATCCTCAGGTCCAGCACTTAAACATTGCCCAAGATGCAGAATCGTTGAATTTCGGCAAAACCCAGTTGGTGGGTCAACCGTTGAATCTCACACGGACTCCCAGTAGCATCAAAAGGCATCCCCCCGCAAGGGGAGAGCACACCGATGAAATCCTCACCGAACTGGGGTTGGGGGTTTCAGAGATAGATCGGTTGCGTTCAAAAAACGTGGTCTGAAGGAAATTTAAGTTTTTTATTTGCCCCACCTGAGAACAACCGGTTCCTGAACTTTGGCGAGTTCCAGCAGCCCCTTCCGGCTTTCCGGAGGAAGAGCAGGCATGGGATGTCTGACCCTGTCCGAAGTGATCACTTCTCCTTCCAACATCAGTGCTTTGGTTGCGCGGAGACCGCATTGACGGTTTTCGTAATTGATTAAAGGCAGAATCTTTCCATATTGTTCTGCGGCCTGTTCCCGCCGGCCTGCAAGGTGATGCTCCACCACCGGTTTGATCAGATCCGGGATCATCGCGCTGGGCATGGTTCCTGTTGCTCCTGCGTCCAGGTCTGCCATCAGTGTGATCGATTCTTCACCGTCAAAGGGGCCTTCGATCGCACTGCCACCTGATTCGATCAATTTTCTCAGTTTGTCTGCAGTTCCAGGCATCTCGATCTTAAAACAACTGACCCCATCCAGTTCACGGGCCATTCTCACCAGTAAATCCACAGAAAGCGAGACTCCGCTTAAAGGAGCATCCTGGATCATGATCGGAATGGAAACCGCTTCTGAGATCTGCTGGAAATGTTCATAGATCCCCTTCTCGTCAGCCTTCAAAGCAGCACCATGATAGGGAGGCATCAACATCAACATCTTTGCTCCTGCAGCTTCGGATTTCTTTGCCCTTTCACACGCAATTCTTGAACTGAAATGACTACAGGTCACAATCACAGGCACCCTTCCGGCCACATGGTTCAGGCAGAGCTCAAGCAGGATGTCCCGTTCTTCATCTGAAAGCAGAAACTGTTCGGAATAATTTGCGAGGATGCAGATGCCGTCCACACCCTGATCGATCATGCAGTCCAGCACCCGTTTCTGGGAATCAAGGTCGAGACTTCCGTCTTCTTGAAAAGGGGTTGGAGCGATGGGGAATACTCCTTGGTAACTGATTTTGTTTGAATTTTTGCTCATGATAAGAATTTCTGAATGGTAGGTGTTTCTTTTTTTCAGGAATCGTAAAGATCCTTCACTTTGGTCCAGGTATGGCCCAGGTGTTCCCGTAACAATTTATTAAGTTTTAATCCTTCGCGCTGCTCGAGGTTTCGAAGAATCGCATCATGCTCTTCAATCGCCGTGTGCCATCGGTCGGTCCTTCGGTTCGAAAGAAAACGGATACGATAAAGCCTGGAATTCAGCCTTTCATGGGACCTGATCAGCTCCCCGTTTTTGGAAAATTCAACGATTGAACGGTGGATGGATTGATTGATCTTGTAATAGGAAAGGCGTTCATCTTTTTCATAAGTTTCATGCATTTGCTGCGTCAAAACACGGATTGCATCGATCTCTTCCGGAGTTGCCCGCAAGCAAGCCATTTCCCCGGCAAACCCTTCGAGTGCCCCTAAAAGTTCCAGCATCTGTTCAATCGAAGCCTGGTCGGGATTGCAAACCACTACGCCCCGATAAGGGATCTGTTCCACCAGGCCTTCGGCAATCAATTGTTTTAAAGCTTCCCTAAGCGGTGTCCGGGAAACCGAAAGCTGTTTGCAGAGATTCACCTCCTTCAAAGGGGTGCCTGGGGGAAATTGATCTGTCGCAATCAGATCCCTGATTCGGGATGCTACTTGGAGCGCTAAAGGCTGACGGTGAATGGGTTCCATGAAAAATAAGAAAAAAAGTTTGACTCAAATTTTTGTATATTGTATTCAATGTTGCGTCAAGTCAAACAGCACCTTGTCAGGTGTTCTTTTTTTAACCTTTCCAAGTAGGAGAAGGAGAAATGTTGAATGCAAAAAAATGCTTAAAAGCAGGGTCGATATTGCTTGCCGGAACAATGTTGCTTTCGGTGTTTCCGATGATGACATTGGCGAAGCCAGCGATTGAAGTGATTACCCATGCGGGTGCAGGAGGTGGAACCGACGTCAATTCACGGATGATGATGATCCGTGCACGAAGGACGCTGAAGCAGGACATGGTTGTGGTCAACAAGCGTGGCGGCGGCGGAGCAGCGGCAATGAATTATTTCAAGACGCGTCCGGCCGACGGAAACTCGATCATGACTTTTACCGTGGGACACGCAATTACCATGGCGAAAGGAAAGACGAGTCTGACCGTTGATGAAATGGCACCGATTGCCCGTGGGACGAATGACCCCCAAATCCTGATGGTCAACTGTAAGACCAGTCCCTACAAGACTCCGGAGCAGTTTGTTGCCGGAATGCGAAATGGCGACAAAATAAAATTTGGCGGAACCCAGACAGGAACCATCGATCACCTGACCGTGTTCCTCTGGGCGAAGCGTCTTGGCCAGCCCATGCCGACTTACATTCCTTTCAAGGGGGGCGGTGAATTGGCGACCCAACTGGTTGCAGGAGCCGTGGATGTAGGCACATTGAATCTCTCTGAAGCTGCTGCACCCGTCGAGGCAGGGGATATTTGTCCGCTCGTGATCCTCGCCCATCAGGGGATGGCTCCGATTCCTAAAGCAAAAACTGCCAAACAGCTCGGCATCGACCTTGTTCTTTCCACGACAAGAGGTTTTGTGACCCATGCCGGAGTTTCCGAGGCACGTCGTGCCGAGATGGAAGCCGGAATGATGAAAGCGATGAAGCACTCCCTTTATCAGGCTTACCTGATGAATTCCGGACTGGATGAGACTTCTCCCCAGCCTTCCGGACCTTGGGGTGAGCAGATCCGCTCCATGGTCGGAGAGTTCGGTCCTGCACTCAAGGAAATGGGATTGATGAATTAGAAGTTACTTTCAACTCCTAAATGGTGCTTCTGCAAGGAAGCACCAAGTTCCATGAAAACCAGCGACTGGATCGTTCCCGGAGTAATCACGGTGTTTTCCTGCGTCGTGATCTATCTTTCCCTTCAGTTGGATCTATCTCCCCCGATGATCGTCGGGCACAGCATGCAGCCGCGTGCTTTTCCCATCTTTCTGATGGTGATCAATCTGATCCTGATCGGGTTGCTGACTTACCAGTTTTATAAAAATCCTCCCGCATCCATCCCCCTTGAGCCGTTCCATACCTGGGGGACTATTATTTTGTTGATCGTGTTTTATGGACTTACTGTTGCTGCGGATTTTTTCCTGGCAATTGCGGTGGTGATGTTTCTGATGTGCATCCTCTGGGGAGAAAAAAGGATTCCCGTTGCACTTTCCACCGCGTTGGTGACTCCGTTTCTGATTTTTGTATTATTTGATCAGGTGCTGATGATCCGTTTTCCCCGCGGGATCATTCTCGACTGGTATTACGGATAAAGAAAGAAAGTCATGCTGGAAGCGCTTCAGGCAATGAGTTCAGTGATTCTGGACCCTTTTCTTCTTTTGCTGATTTTTGCCACGACAATCATCGGGGTGATCATTGGAGTGCTTCCCGGAATCGGTGCAACCACAGGCGCTGCATTGCTGCTCCCGTTTACGCTGACCATGACTCCTGTGCATGCGATCACCGTGCTTGCCACCATTTATGTTTCGGCAACCTTTGCCGGATCGATCACCGCCATCCTGATCAACACACCGGGAACTTCTGCGGCGGCCGCGACGACTTTCGATGGTTTCCCTCTGGCTCAGCGTGGTGAAGCCGGAAGAGCGTTGGGAGTGGCTGTCGTTTCCAGCACCGTCGGGGGCATCTTCTCCGTGATTGTGCTTTGCATTGCCGCACCGATGCTGGCGAGGGTTGCCTATCATTTCAGACCGCCGGAATATTTTGCTCTGACCCTTTTTGGACTCTCGATGCTGGCCAGCATCAGTTCCGGAGGAGCAATCAAAAACCTGATTGGTGGAGTGTTTGGAGTTTGGGTGGCCACCATCGGCGCTGAGCCGACTACCGGTATCGAGCGCTTCATGTTCGGCAATTACGATCTCTATGAAGGCTTGTCCTTCGTTCCAGTTTTCATTGGGCTATTTGCAATGTCGGAATTGCTGGTTCAATCCAAAAAAGCGAACCAGATTGCCAGTGCGATAACCATGAAAGCAGTGAAACTGCCGACCATCGAGGATTATAAGAAAATCTGGAAAACCATCGTGCGCTCCTGCGGGATAGGAACCTTCATCGGTATCCTGCCTGCCGAAGGAGCAACCGTGGCTTCGATGATCGGGTATGCTGAAGCCCGAAGATGGTCCAAAAACAAGGAGGAATTCGGCAAAGGCTCGATTGAGGGCATCGCAGGTGCCGAATCAGCAAACAATGCAGCCACAGGCGGAGCAATGGTTCCGACAATGGTTCTTGGCATTCCTGGAAGTGGAACCACGGCCATCATCCTTGTCGGTCTGATGGTCCATGGCTTGCGCCCTGGACCTTATCTTTTTACCGAGCAGGTGGACAAGGTCTACCAGATTTTTGGAGCCATGATTTTGGCAAACGTGATGTTTCTGGTGATGGGGCTTTACGCGGCAAAACTCTTTGCAAGGATTTCCCTGGTTCCGATCTCCATCCTCTGGCCCATCGTATTTGCCTTTGCGGTGGTGGGTTCGTATTCCCTCAGTTCGGCCTTAATGGATGTCTGGATCGTTCTGATTTTCGGGACCATCGGGTTTTTTGCCAGACGCCATGGATTTGCCGTCGCACCGATTGCGGTGGGTTTTATCCTCGGGGAGATGGTGGAAACCAACCTTCAAAATTCTCTGAAAATGTTCGGATTTTATGAGGAACAAAAAAATAATTTAAAATTTCAAAATGTCATATTCCAAACTTGGGCTTTTGCTGGGTGATCCCAGCGGAATCGGCCCTGAACTCTGCGCGAAGTTGCTCGAGGAACGGTCCGGAAGGGAATCCAACCGGGTGGTCCTGATCGGAGAACCGTCCCTTTTTGAAAACGGAAAGAAGGTGGCCGGAATCGAGCTTGAAGCACCGCTTGTCCAAAATATCCGTGAAATTCCCGATGGAGGCATTGGCATGCTTCAGGGCCCCGAACTGCAGATGGACGGGGTCCGTGTTGGAGAGGCAAGTGAAATTTGCGGCCGTTATGCACTCGATTCTTTCCGCAGGGCTTCGGCACTGTGTAAATCAGGCGAGTTGGACGGTTTTTGTTTCGCACCGATGAACAAGGAATCCCTCAGGCTTGGTGGAAATACTCATGAGGATGATTTGCGATTCGTGGCCGATGAATTGGAGCATAAGGGATATTGCTGTGAACTGAACACCACCGGAGGACTTTGGACTTCAAGGGTTACTTCTCATATTCCTTTGAAGGACGTTGCATCCCTGATTACAGAAGAGGGTATCCTTGATGCAGTCAAAATGGCGCATCAGACCCTTTTGGATGCTGGTATTTCTATACCCCGGATTGGTGTCGCGGCACTTAATCCCCATGCCGGTGACGGGGGGAATTTCGGCACCGAGGAAGGCGACATCATCGAACCCGCGGTAAAACAAGTTCAAAAGCTTGGGATCAAAGCGGATGGACCGCATCCTGCCGATACAGTTTTCGTCAGGGCTCAGCGGGGTGAGTTTGATGCGGTGGTGACGATGTATCATGACCAGGGACAGATCGCGATGAAACTGATGGGGTTCGATCATGGCGTGACCGTGCTTGGAGGGCTTCCTGTTCCGGTTACGACTCCAGCTCACGGAACTGCTTTCGATATTGCCGGAAAGGGCAAAGCCAACCCTGATGCCTTGAAAGCAGCCTGGAAGGTTCTGCAAAACATGGTTTCCTCCAGGCTTGCTTCCTGATTAAACTTCGTCCTCCCCTCTTTGTCCGCAGAAGAAGCCTACTCCAAAATCCGGAGTGGAAAAGGTGATGGCACTTTCTTTTGGGAAATAAAACAGGTCTCCCGGTTTTGCCGTCACTTTCTGACCACAGTTTGGAAGACGAAAATAGTCATCAAAAAAATCCCAGGAGTCATAGTTTGTTCTTCAATTGATCTTCGTTTTATGCTCTCCTGTCTCATCTTCAACCGAATCAAACCTTAAGAGAATCATGAGTAAAATGAGAGCTGCCAGGCTGGTGGAAATCGGCCGTATGGACTGCGAAGAAATTGAGATGGGGCCTTTGGAGCCAGGAAATGTAAGAGTTCAGACGGAGATGGCTTCGATCTGCGGAAGCGATCTTCACCGCGTGATGATGGGCGCTTTGATGGATCATGAACTTCCCTGTCCCCATGGTTATCCTGGACATGAAGGGATTGGGCTGGTGGTGGAAAGCCAGTCGGAACAGCTTCAGGAGGGGACCCATGTGTTGACTTTCCCCAACACCACCAGATGTGAGGGTTTCAACGAGTATCAACGGATCGATGCCAAATACTGCCTGCCTCTTCCGGAATCCGATGTTTCCCGACCTGAATTGATGATGGCCCAGCAGTTCGGAACCGTAATTTATGCGATGAACCAGCATCCTCGTGACATTGTAGGAAAAACGGCAGTGGTGATCGGTCAGGGTTCGGCGGGGCTTTTCTGGACGTACCTTGTAAAAAGGGCCGGGGCCTCGAAAATCATCGTTTCCGATCTTTCCGATGCAAGACTTAAGGTTTCCAAACAGTATGGTGCCGACATCTGTATCAATGCCGGACAGGATGATTTACTGACGGTGGTGATGGATCATACCCAGGGAAAGGGAGCGGATTATGTGGTGGAAGCAGTCGGGCAGTCCCAAACCCTGCTCCAATCCGTGGAGGCGGTTAACATAGATGGGGAAGTTCACTGGTTCGGGTTGCCCTCAGTGGATGAGAACATTCCTTTCAGTTTCGCCAAGTTTTTCAGAAAGAGGGTTCGGGCGGTGACCACCTATGGAGCGCAGGATGAACCGGGATCTCCTTCATTCCGTGAAGCCTTGGACCTCATTCATCAAAAGAAGATCGATGTCTCTCCGTTACTCAGTCACCGATACCCGATAGAAGACATCAATCAGGCGATGGAAGTGGCTCACCGGCCTGTGGACGAAGAAGCGCTCAAGGTCTCCGTGCATTTCGGCTGAAGTTTCATTCAGTTGGAAACCGTATAAAAATTTAAAAAAACTGAATTAAGTTTTAATTTTTTTCCTCTTCCCATTATTTTCTGGAAGATTGGCCGCCTTGCCAGAAGTTGCAGTTTCAACCATTTCCCGATACGAGATAAAACCTTCTCCTTCGCGATGAAGAGGCCGGAGGTTCAAATCCTCTCACCTCGAACAGTGTTTGCAACACTTGAGGTTTACAATACCCCCTCCTAATTCCTACCCAGTAGCAAAATAATGG
>LNZD02000223.1 GCA_001469005.2 SAR324 cluster bacterium lautmerah10 | reverse complement strand
GGGCTGTGGTGACAATGAAACCCAAAAAGGGACGCCAGCGGATCAGCCGTTGCGAAGCATGAACATTCCAACTTCTGACATAAACAACAAGACTTGCCAGCAGAAATATAATTGCCGGATCACTTGCACCTGGAAGTTTCCCCTCAAACATCGTCCGGCCCATCCAAAGGCCAAATTCTTTGCTGCCATGCTCGTGAAGCCAAACGGTCCATTGCTGATCAAAAGGCTGTAACAAAGGAAGTACCAACGCCCCTGGAATCAGCAACACCAAAAGTCCTGGGGTCAGGAACTTGGACCGTGCGGTAGTCGGTTCGGAATTCGGCAAGACGTGGATGGAAGAATCAAGGCTTAAGGAAACTAAATCCTAGCAGGACTGTTCTTAGAAACCAATAGTGTTTGATGGCAGGCTAAGGTGAATTTCATTTCCCGAACTGGCCTTTCCAGGAAAAAATCAGGCTGAAATCTTCAGAATGGTTTGTGAACAGATCTTCCGTGAACGCGAGCATCAGACTCTGGTCTTTCAAATGATAAAATACCCCGACGGCAAGAATCGACTGCCATTGATTCATTCCTTTTAATTCCAACCCGGGGGCATGATAGCGGGGTGAAGCGATCAGATTCTGAATGCTCATGGTCCAATCATCATTAAAGGATGTTGAAACCCCGCCTCCGCCGCTGAAGAATGTCCGGTTTTGTTCGTAAAGGGTGTGCTCGGTCTCTCCGGCATGAACCAGTCCGAGATTGACCAACCATTGAATATTTCGCTCCCACCAGACTCCTGAACCTTCTGCGGCCGTGCTGATGCCGTAATCTCGTTTTCCAGAACTGATGGTTGGCAAATCATCCGCTGAAGGATGCTTGTAGACCAACCGGGTGCTCCATTTCACTTCGGAAGATCCAAAAAATGCACCGTGTTGTTTGCCTAAACTCAACACATAATCTCCGTTTCCCTTCTGAGTTTTTGTACTCCAAATGAATTGTTCTTTGTCATTATTTTCTGGTCGGTATTGCCAATATAGGAATTCCCCATCGGGTCGGACCTTTCTTGATTCGTAAGGCAAACCGGTTACATGATGGAATTGACGCATGAAATGATCCCAGTCTCCTTCCCAGTCTTTCAGGTATCTGAGTCTGATAATCAGATCCCAACCTGACCCCAATCCCGCTTCAACTTTAACCGTCACTTCCTCCCTTTCATGATCGAGGATCAATCTTGGGTAGATCAGGTTATTGTCCGGAGAAATGGTCGTGGTGTTACTTCGTGTAAGGTTTGTTGAGAAACGATAAACTCCTGACTCAAGAATGCATGCGGATTCCAATTCCAATTCCAGAAAGATTCCTGGCATTGGTAATTGGTTGCGATGGGGAACCAACTCTATACACGAATCTGCATACGCAGGAAATGCGGCAACAAAGAAAATACTCCAGAAATGACGACGGAACAATCGATCTCCCTTTATGCAAATGGCGGAATTGTAGACATGGAGTTCTGAAGGAGAAAAGCCAATAGCTAAAAACTGAGACAATCTCAGAATATCGCGTCTCAAACATAGAAATCTAAGATGCCATAAAATTAAGCTGAATGGATGGAATCAGGACTCTTGCTGTGTTAAGGTCATTGAAATTGGGAATCCGAAGTTTTTGTTCCATTCAGTCATCACTCAGCAATAGCTTCTCTGAACATGATGGAAAAACGTCAGGTTAGTCTGCAGGACAAATACATTTTGGAAGAAGGCCGTGCCTTCATGACCGGGATCCAGGCTCTGGTGCGCCTTCCCATGGTTCAGCGCCGTTTAGACCAGTCAAGGGGTTGGGACACCGGAGGCTTTATCAGCGGCTACAGGGGATCTCCTTTGGGAGCACTCGATCAACAGTTGGTCCTCAACCGGAAATTGCTGGAGGATCACCATGTCCGTTTCAACCCCGGGGTCAATGAAGACCTGGCGGCAACGTCGATTTGGGGAACCCAGCAAGCCGAGCTCCATGGGCAGGGACGTTACGATGGAGTTTTCGGCCTCTGGTATGGTAAAGGGCCGGGCGTCGACCGGTCGGGAGATGCATTGCGGCATGCCAACCTGGCAGGCACTTCGGCTAAGGGTGGAGTGTTGGCCTTGATGGGGGATGACCATACTTGTGAATCCTCGACCACCTGTCATCAGAGTGAATTTGCAATGATGGATGCGATGATACCGGTTTTTAATCCGGCCGGAGTCCAGGAGATCCTGGATTTTGGGCTCTATGGCTGGGCCCTCTCTCGTTTCAGCGGGTGCTGGGTCGGATTGAAATGCATCCATGACACCGTCGAGTCAACTGCCACCGTGGATGTCTCAGCGGATCGTTGCGAAATTCTTCTTCCTCAGGATTACACCATGCCTCCTGAGGGACTCAATATCCGCTGGCCTGATACTCCCCACGAGCAGGAGGCACGTCTTCATGAACACAAACTCGTTGCAGCAAGAGCCTTCGTAAGGGCAAATCGCCTGAACCGAATCCTGATGGATGCCCCGCAGGCAAAGATTGGGATCATCTCCACCGGGAAAGCATTACTGGACACACGGCTTGCACTCGATGAGCTGGGGATCGGTCCTGAAGAAGCCAAGGGGCTTGGATTGAGATTAATGCAGATTGCCATGCCGTGGCCTCTGGAGCCGGAAGGTGTAAAAGAATTTAGCCGTGGATTGGATCTGATCATGGTGGTTGAAGAAAAAAGAGGATTGATTGAACCACAACTCAAGGATTTTTTGTACCACACAGCGGATGCTCCTCAAGTGATTGGTAAACAGGATGAAAAGGGCAATCGGCTTTTTCCTTCAGCAGGAGCATTGGACCCGAACCACATCGCGCTGAGTCTCGCAGAACGGGTTTTGGCGAAATCAAGTGCAGGTACATCTTTGGAAAAGGATGCCCTGGCAAAACTCCGGGATCGTGAAGCCCGACTTCGTCACCGCATCGAGTCCACGGAAAAGATCGAGGAATCGCTTTCGAGGCTGCCTTATTTCTGCGCAGGATGTCCCCATAATTCTTCTACCGTTGTTCCTGAAGGAAGCCATGCTTATGCAGGGATCGGATGCCATTACATGGCCCAGTGGATGGACCGAAGTACTGCAGGTTTTACCCACATGGGGGCAGAGGGAGCCAACTGGGTGGGAGAATCTTTTTTCAGTAAACGTGAACATGTGTTTCAAAACATCGGAGACGGAACCTATTTTCATTCGGGTTTGCTGGCCATCCGCTCTGCAATAGCGGCCAATGTCAATGTTACCTTCAAAATCCTGTTCAATGACGCGGTGGCGATGACGGGAGGTCAGCCGATGGACGGTCCACTGACCGTGCCGAGGATCACTCAACAGGTTCGGGCGGAAGGAGCAGGTGAAGTGGTGGTGGTGACCGATGATCCTGAGCGATACAGTGGAGAACAAGGTTTTGCTTCCGGAATTAAAGTTTACGATCGGAAAGAACTGGACCAGGTGCAGCGGCGTTTGAGGGAAATCCCTGGAGTTACGGTTTTGGTCTACGAGCAAACCTGTGCGGCAGAAAAAAGACGTCGCCGTAAACGAGGACGTTTTCCGGATCCGCCAAGGCGGATCTTTATCAACCAGGATGTTTGTGAAGGTTGCGGGGATTGTGGAGTCAAATCCAACTGCGTGGCTGTCTTGCCTCTGGAGACGGAACTCGGTCGAAAACGGATGGTGGATCAATCAGCATGTAACAAAGATTACTCCTGTGCCAACGGGCTCTGCCCAAGTTTTGTCAGCGTGATCGGAGGAAAACCGAGAAAGGCGAAGGCAGTTTCCCAGGACTCCCTTTCGTTTCCAGATCTTCCTGCACCTGAATTGCCCAAACTGGACAAGAGTTACAACATTGTCATTACCGGGGTCGGGGGAACCGGGGTCATTACCATCGGTGCTTTGCTGGGCATGGCCGCCCACATCGAGAAAAAGGGATGCGGCATTCTGGACATGATCGGACTTGCCCAAAAAGGCGGTGCGGTTTTGAGTCATCTCCGTATTGCCGAAAATCAGGACGAGATTCATTCTCCGCGGATTGCTGGTGGCGGTGCAGACGCGATCATCGGGTGCGACCTGGTTGTTTCAGGAGGCAATAAAACTCTGGAACTTGTCAATGCAGGTCACACGAAGATGGTGGTCAACAGCCATGAAATGATTACCGGTGATTTCACCCGGGATGCCAACATGGTCTTTCCGCTGCTGGAACTGAAAAAGGCGATTGCTGAAACAGCAGGCTCGGACAATGTCGAATTCATTAACAGTCAACGACTGGCAACGGCACTGATCGGGGATTCCATCGCTTCCAATCTGTTTCTCCTGGGTTATGCCTTTCAGCATGGATTGATTCCATTGGAAGCCTCTTCCATTGAGGAGGCGATCCGTATCAACGCGATTGCGGTGGATCAGAACCTCCAGGCTTTTCTCTGGGGGCGTCGTGCTGCGCATGATCTTCAGCAGGTCAATCGCGTTGCTTTTCCGCAAACGGAAAGAGTTCAAGAAACGAAGCCGATCCAAAGCCTTGATGACCTGATTGAAGATCGAAGCCGGAGGCTGGTGCTTTATCAGAACCAGGCATACGCAGACCGATATAGGAAAAAGGTTGAGGAAGTACGCACTCTGGAAAAAGCACTCAAACCCGAAGAAACCCGTCTCACCGAAGCGGTTTCCAGGTATTATTTCAAACTACTGGCATACAAGGATGAATATGAAGTGGCACGGATGCACACCAGTCCTGAATTTCGTTCAAGGCTGGAAAACCAGTTCGAGGGAAATTACTCGCTGAAACTTCATCTGGCACCGCCATTGTGGTCCAAACGCGATCCACATTCTGGGGAACCGGTGAAATCGACCTATGGGGCCTGGATGTTTGGGGCAATGAAAATTCTTTCCAAATTTAAATTCCTACGTGGCAGCTCCTTTGATATTTTCGGATACAGTTCTGAACGCAGAATGGAAAGGAGATTGATCCGTGAATACGAGGAATTGCTCGAAGAATTGATCTCAGGATTGAAGCCAGGGAATTATGCGACTGCAGTCCAACTTGCGGAAATCCCGGAACAGATCCGGGGTTTTGACGTGGTTAAAAAACGTCATGTCGAGGTTGCTGAAAAAAACCGACAGGAACTGCTTGAACGCTTCCGTACTGTGGAGGACAATATATCTCATCAACAGCCCGTAGAAGAAGTGATCAACTGAAGACGGAGCCAAAGCGAGATTGATTCAAGGAGAAAGAAATGCCAGATAGAGAAGTTGTCGTGCTCAGTGGAGTACGGACCGCAGTAGGAACCTATGGAGGAACACTGAAGGACCAGCCTCTGGTGGACATGGCTGCCAAAGTCGTTCAGGAAGCTGTTCAAAGGGCGAAGGTTGAACCCGCCGAGGTGGGCCAGGTGGTTTTCGGTAATGTCATTCACACCGACCCGCGGGACATGTATCTCGCAAGGTACGCCGGAATCCGTGGCGGACTTCCGATTGAAACTCCTGCATTTACCCTCAACCGGCTTTGCGGCAGCGGGCTCCAGGCGATCGTCAGTGCTGCCCAGTGGATCATGCTCGGAGATGCCGACACCACGGTGGCCGGAGGTGCGGAAGCCATGAGCCGGGTGCCCTATTGGCTTCCGGGCCTTCGCTGGGGGCAAAGAATGAATGACGGAGTGGCAGTTGATGCCTTGATCGGGGGGTTACAGGATCCTTTCGATTCCTGTCACATGGGTATCACTGGGGAAAATGTGGCAAAACGCTGGGAAATTTCAAGAGAGGACCAGGACCAACTGGCCCTGGAAAGCCATCAGCGGGCGGCCAAAGCCATCTCCGAAGGGCGCTTCAAGGAGCAAATCATGCCCCTCGAAATCAAGCAGCGCAAGAAAACGCTGACCTTTGACACCGACGAACACGTTCGTGCAGAGGCAACCATAGAAGATATGGCAAGGTTGAAGCCGGTCTTTGATCCTGAAGGCACGGTCACTGCCGGGAATTCTTCTGGAATCAATGATGGTGCTGCTGCGGTCGTTTTGATGGAACGCTCTCTTGCCGAAAGCAGAGGGTTACGTCCGATGGCCCGTCTTGTTTCCTACGCGGTCGCAGGGGTTGAGCCGGAGGTGATGGGAATCGGACCGGTTCCTGCCATCCGTGAATGCCTCGGCAAGTGTAACCTCACGGTTGGAGATATGGACGTCATCGAGCTCAACGAGGCTTTTGCCGCCCAGGCACTGGCCGTGATCCGTGAACATGACCTGCCCCTGGAAAAGACGAATCCTAACGGGAGCGGGATCTCGCTCGGTCACCCGGTTGGAGCAACTGGGTGCATCATCACCATCAAAGCTCTTTATGAACTCCAGCGGATCGGTGGACGTTATGCATTGGTGAGCATGTGCATCGGGGGAGGACAGGGGATTGCCGCAGTTTTTGAAAGACTGGGCTGATTCACGAATCGAATCTGCGACTGCCCATTTTTCATGGATCCTCTTCAGACCCGCCGACTCGGCAAAACTGCTGCGAACCTTCCAATTCTAGGATTTGGGGGTGCACCTCTTGGAGAACCCTTTGAAAAGGTGGATGAGGCCCAATCCACTGAAACCCTGGATACCGC